>NZ_JBKJFM010000047.1:0-36571 GCF_046614825.1 Streptomyces nanhaiensis | reverse complement strand
AACAGCCCGTCCTGGAACTTTTCCTCCTCCGAATCTGCCTTCTTCCTCCGCTTCGGAGACGCATTCCTCTGCTTCGGCAGATGCAGCCCGTTTTCCTGCTCCTGCTTGTAGCGGGTGTGGTTGAGGAGAAGTAGACGATCCAGGATTTCGATCTGGACTAAAGGATCAATGGTGAAACGGGCGCCCTGCCGCGTTTCGTGGAAGTCGTGACGCAGGTCGAGGTCAGTCCAGCCGTACGCCTCGGAAACAGCCTCATCCACCTCGACATGTGCCGCGCGGAGGGCGTCGATATCTGCTGCTCGCTCGGCCTGATTGTGAACGAGGTTGTAGAGCTTGGTCAGTCCGATGCCCCGAGCGATCATGGCGTCACGCTGGGTTCTCTCCAGCGTGGCCCCGGCTGCGGTGAGGCGGTCTGTCGGGGCGGGGTGCGGAAAGGTCTCGTACACGTCGGAAGGCGAGTAATTGAGGTCTGCCTTCATGGTCGAGGAGCGCTTCCATGCCCATGATGAGTGGAAAGCGCTGGACAGTACGGCTAGTTGGCCTGCGTCTTCTGTAGTGAACACGCAGAGTTTGTGTGCAAGTACTTGGTTGGCCGCGACTCGTGCTGGCATGACTGTACGGCTGACCAGTGTCATCGCGATTGCATGGTCAAGGTTGGCGATCGCCTTATAGAGATGTGGTGCGCGTTCCGCGTACTGCCACCAGCGCTCACGTCGCGCAGCACGCTTGTTCTGGGCCCGCACGGGCTTGACGTCCCGCTCCACGATGGCGAACACGTCCTCGTATGTGGCCGCCTTCTCCTGTGACCAGTCGTGGAAGTTGATGACCCACCGGCTGGCCGAGCAATCCGGTCGCGAGTTGAGGTCCTCGCCGTTGAGGTAGGGGAACAGCACGTCCTTGTTGCGCGGGTCCTTGGCGATGAGTTCCCGCGCCTGCTCCGGCGTGAGGATGAAGCCCTTGCCCAGGACGTACGACCCGATGAAGGACTGCCCGGCGTTCGCCGCCAGGCGGTACGGCCTGCCGGTCACCCGGGACTGCGGGTCCAGACTCGGGGTGATGCCGCGCACCTCGTTGCCGTCCAGAATCGGCTTCTCGTCCTCGCCCACCTGTCCGCCCAGCCACAGCAGGGAGACCTCCAGGGCCGCCGTGCCGGGCCAGGGCTGGGACTTCACCGCGCGGTAGACCGTCCATCCGTTCGCGGTCGCCTGGTCGAGGCCGACCTCGCGGGTGTCGCCCTGGGCGATGGTGTTGGTGGCGATGATGCCCGTGCGGCGCTTCGGGGCCAGGGAGAGGTTCCGCAGCAGGAAGTAGGAGCACAGGTCGGCGCTGCCGCGCACGCCGTTGCCGACGCGGTTGACCAGGTATTCGCGGTAGTCCGTGCCGAGGGCGCCGGTGAGCTTCTGGCCGCCGATGAACGGCGGGTTGCCGATCACCGCGTCGAAGCCCTTCGAGCTGCCGACGCCCATGATCTCGGGGAACTCCAGGGGCCAGTGCAGGGGCCTGACCGGCTCCTTGCGGGGGCCGCGCAGCCAGCCGTCCACCATCTCCCGCGCGCGTTCCGCCGAGGCAGAGCCGGGGCCGTCCACCATGGCCGCCACGACCAGTTCGGCCACCGCCGCCAGGCGGTTCTCGTACGCCGCGGCCTTGGCGTCCTGCTTGGCCGAGCGGAACGCGGCGGCGCCCCGCTTGCCGCCGACGTTGGTCTCGCCGGTCAGGTCCTCGGCCTCGTCGTCCGAGATGCCCTCGGCGGCGAGCGCCGCGCCCACCACGGCGTCGGCCGCCAGCCGCAGCCGCTCCGACAGCTCCTCCGCCTCGGCCAGCTTCTCCGCCTTCGCGCGCACCGAGCGGATGTCGCTGACGGGGGTGGCCTCGATCTCGCGGCGCAGCCCGGCGGCCCGCGACAGCAGCGTCTCCGTCACGTCCAGCGCCCGCGACACCTCGTCGCTGAGCTGCCGTGCCCCGGAGTCCAGGTGGAACGCCCTGATCTGCTCCAGATCGACCGTGCCGACCAGCGAGTCGCCGCACCGCAGCGCGTGGTCGAGGAAGGAGAAGGGCCGGTCCTTGGCGAGGGTGATCAGCCACAGCGACAGCTTGGCCAGCTCCACGGCCATGGGGTCGCGGTCCACGCCGTACAGGCACTGGTCGGCGACCAGGCGGCGGGCGATGCGCAGCAGCTCCTCGCGGTCGCCCTCGGCCACGTCGCGGCCGATCTCGGCGGGCAGGCCGTCGCGGAGCCAGGCGTCCACCACGCGGTCGGCCAGGTAGCGGCAGGCGGAGACGAGGAACGCGCCGCTGCCCATGGCCGGGTCCAGTATCCGCAGCGCCAGCAGCTCGTCGGCCCGCTTCGCCCGCCACACGCCCGGTTCGGTGCCGCCGTCCGCCGGACCGGGGGAGAAGCACAGGGGGGCGAGGGTGTGCTCGACTATCTCCTCGGCGAGGACCTTGGGCGTGTAGTGGGTGCCGGTGTCGCGGCGGTCGCTGGAGCGGACCATCACCACCGACCCGGCCGGGAAGACCATGAGGTGGTCGCGCAGGTCCCTGCGTATGAGCCCGGCGAAGGGGGCGACGCGGGAGGACAACCGCTCGTCGTTGTCGCAGGCGGCGTCGAGGTCGGCGGTGACCGCCCCGGTTGTTCGGGCATCGAGTGCGCGCCGTATGCGCAGCGGTGTGGCGCCGGCCGCCTCGGGGAGCTTCTCCTCCAGCACGCCCGCCGCCGCCCACTCCTCCAGCGCGGACAGCGTCAGCACCGCCTCGTACCTGCCCTCCAGGCCCAGGTAGGGCTCGTGGGCGCGGATGCAGCCGTACTCCAGCAGGCCCTCGTAGACATGGCCGATCTGCTCCACGTCCAGGCCCTTGTAGGACAGGGCCTCACGGCCACCGCCCCGGCGGCGCAGCGTCAGCAGCGCGTCCAGGATCTTGTGGACGACCCGGTCGGTGACCTTGGCGGCGGCCAGCCAGGGGAAGCGGTCCGGGTCGAACAGCGAGCCGCCGTAGGGCGGGATGCGCAGCGCGTCGTGGACGCAGCCGCCGTGGACGGCGGCGAAGACCGCCAGCAGGCGCGGCCAGACGGCGGCGCGGCGGTCGCCCAGCTCGTCGCCGTGGCGGGACTGCTGCTCCTCCAGGGCGTCCAGCAGCGGCGAGACGGCGTAGGAGGTGTCGTACAGCCCGTCCCCGGCGGGCAGCAGGCGCTGCTCCTCGGCGTAGAGGAGGAAGACCAGGCGCATCATGACCGTCAGCGCGCCCTCGTACACCCGCCGGTCGCCCACCCCGGCCAGCAGCCCGCCGCCGGACTCGCGGTCCAGCCGCGACAGCTCGGCCACCAGCAGGGAGACGGCCTGGCGGACCTGGCGGCCCAGGGTGTCGGTGACCTCGGACTGCCGCTCGGCGGTACGGGTGAACAGCGCGGCGAGCGAGGAGGTGAGGCCGCCGTCGCGGTCCCGCTCGGGGAGGGCGGCGCGGCGGGCGTGCAGCAGGCTCGCGAACGCCCGCAGCAGCAGCGGTTCCTCCAGCCACAGGTCGGCGTCGAAGACGGCCAACGCGCGGGCCTGCTTCGGGCGGGCGTGCACCAGCGCCCACTCGCGGCCGTTGGTGAGCACCGCCAGCGGGACACCGTGGCGGCGGGCGGTGTCGGCGGCGTGGTCGGCGGGGGAGAGGTCCTCGCCGCGGGCGGCGGTCAGGGACTCGTTCCAGCCGGCGCGCAGCAGCAGCACCCGCGGCCGCACGCCGGTGCCGTCGCCGGGCGCGGCGGGGCCCATCAGCACCGCGTCGGGGGTGTACTCGCCCGCACGCAGCGACTCGGGCAGCGCGGCGCCCTCGCGCAGACCCGGCGTCCAGCCCAGCAGTTCGCCGGTGACCAGCTTCTCCCAGGCGGGGCGGAGCAGGTCCGGATCCTCCTGGACCTCCTCCCAGGCCTGGCGCAGCCGGGCGCGGGACTCGGCCGGGACGTCGTCCAGACCCTGCGGGAACACCTCCGTCAGCACCGGCAGCGAGACGAACGGGCCGTCGGGGCGGAGCAGCCTCAGCCAGTCCTCGTGCTGCTCCGCGGGGGTGGGGGCCAGGGCCCCCCGGGGGATGCGGCGTCGTGCGGGCGGCATCAGCGGCGGTCTCCACGTGCGAGGGCGGACGGGACGAGGAAGGTGACGGCGACGGGGAACCAGCGCGGCACCGGATCGGCCCAGCGCAGGCGCAGCGCGGCCGTCTCGCGCTCGGCGATGCCGGGGATGGCGCGCAGCCGCTCCTGAAGCGCCTCGCGGTCGGCGCGCAGCTGGCGGCGCTCCTCGTCGGCCTCGAACAGGGAGCCCTGCTCCCAGTGGCCACGGTCGTCCAGGCGGTCGCGGATGGAGCGCTCCAGCTCGGCCAGGACCGCGCGTACGCCCTCCACCTCCCGCTCGCAGTGCCTGGCGAGGACGGTCTCCAGAGCGCGGAAGCGGGTGTTCGCGCGGTTGCGCAGGGCGCGGGAGAGGCGGTCCTCCAACGCGGGCCACAACCCGGAGAGTTCGGTGAGCACACCCTCGGCGGGCGGCTCGTCGGTCGCGGCGGCCAGCCAGGCGTCCACCTGCTCGCCGCGGGCGGTCTCCAGCCGGCCCGCCTCGATCGCGCCGCCCGCGGCGATGACCTCCTCGTGCAGGCGGGCGCCGCCGCTGCCGGAGATCACCACCCGGCCGTGGGCGACCACGGCCGGGGTGCGCAGCAGGTCGCCGGGGACGACCCGGGCCGTCACCCGGGACAGCCTCGCCTCCTTCCCGCCGGACCACAGCTCGGCGCGGAGCAGCCGCAGGCACATCCGCACCAGGCGGTGGCCCAGGTGCAGCAGCACCACGTCGGTGCGGTCGCGGGCCTCGGTCTCGTCGAAGACGGCGAGGCGCTCGGCGCCGGTCAGCGGGTGGCGCAGGCCGTCGTTGCGGGCGTGGGCCCAGGCGCCGGGCAGCTCCGGCAGCCGGAAGCAGCGGGCGCCCCTCCCGGCCGGGTCGGGGACCTCGGCCAGGTCCTTGCGGTGGGCGAGCAGCAGCGCGGTGCGCACCACGCGCTCGACGGTGGCGGGGGTCAGGTGCAGGGCGTCGCGGCTGCCCGCCAGCTCGCCGACCAGCTTCTCCAGCTCCCGCGCCAGGTCCCGCTCCACCTTCAGCACGGCCCGGCCCGAGCGCTTGGTGATCTCGGCGTCGGCGGACGACCAGTCGGCGCGGCGGCCCAGCATCTTCTGCTCCACGCGGGCGGCGATGACCTCGCCCGCGCTGCCCAGGTCCTCGCGGATCGCCTCGGTCTTGCGGGCGGCGACGGCGAGGAAGTGCAGCTCGTCCTCCAGGGTCCCGTCGTCGTGCGCCGACTCCTCCGGCACCGCCATCAGCGTGGCCTGGCCCTCCGGCGCGGTGCGGGACGAGCCGCGGGTGCCGCGCAGCGGGGCGCCGCGCTCCGGTCCCGAGCCCTGCGCGGCCCGCTGCCAGCCGGCGGGCACGAAGTGGAAGACGTCCACCTGCTCCGCCCGCTGGCCGTGGCGGTCCACGCGGCCGTTGCGCTGCTCCAGGCGGTTGGGGTTCCAGGGGATCTCCCAGTGCAGCAGGCGGTGGCAGTGGGCCTGGAGGTTGATGCCCTCGCTGGCGGCGTCGGTGGCCAGCAGGACGCGGACGGGCGACAGCGACGGATGCTCCTGGAAGACCGTCTTGATGTGCTCGCGCTCGGCGGGATCCTGGCCGCCGTAGAGCTGGGCGATGCGCTCGGCCGGGTGGCCGGCGGCGACCAGCCGGTCCAGCAGCCAGCGCTGGGTGTCGCGGTACTCGGTGAAGACGATGACCCGCGCCTCCTCCCACGCGCCCTTCGGGCCGCCGGGGCAGACGATCGGCTCCAGCCACGCGCGGAACGCGTCGAACTTCGCGTCCGGGCGGCGGGCCGCCTGGCGGGCCCACGCGGACAGCTCCCGCAGCAGGCCCTCCTCACGGGTGGTGAGGGGGCGAGTCAGGCCGCGCACGGCCGTCAGCGCTCGCTCGGCGGCCTCGGCGTGCTCCTCGTCGCTCTCGGCGGTCTCCTCCACCCGGTCGATCAGCGGGCGCAGGACCCTCTCGGCCCGGTCGCCGGAGGCGCGGGAGGCCGACGGCAGGCCGTCGGCGGTGCCGGTCATCGTCTTCAGGTGGACGTCGATCGTCTCGGCGAACGCCTTCGGGGAGGACAGGAAGCGCTTCTTCAGCAGCGTCGTCACGAAGTCGGCGGCCGTGCGCTCGGCCCGTCCGGCGCCGCCCTCACGGCGGGAGCGGGCGTACTCGGACAGCTTCGCGTAGGCGCCCCGGGCGTCCTCGCCGTAGGCCACCTCCAGGGCGTGCGGGACGCGCCCGGGGAAGCGGGGCTTTCCGTTCCAGGCGGGCGGCAGCTCCGACTTCAGGCGGCGCACCATCACCCGCTTCAGCTGCTCCTGCGAGGGGCGCACGCCGCGGGCGAAGCGGTGGTCGTCCAGCAGCTCCAGCAGTGCGGTGAAGGACTCCAGATAGCCGTTGTGCGGAGTGGCCGAGAGGAACAGGCGGTGCTCGCAGTGCGGGGCCAGGGCGCGGACGGCCCGGGTGCGCTGCGAGTCGACGGCGTACCGGCCCGTGCCGGAGGGCGCGCAGGTGTGCACCTCGTCCACCACCAGCAGGTCGAAGGCGCGCGGGTACTCCGGCACCGGCGGCAGCACGTCGCGCAGCATCCGCAGCGGGCGCTCGCGCTTGAGCCAGTCCACGGAGACGATCAGGCGCGGGTAGTGCGTCCAGGGATTGGCGTACAGACCCCGGGAGCGGCGCAGCTCGCGCAGCAGGCGGCTGTCGACGATGCGGAAGTCCAGGCCGAACTTGTCGCGCATCTCGTCCCGCCACTGGAGGGTCAGCCCGGCGGGGCAGACGATCAGCATGGTGCGGGCGCGGTGGCGCAGCATCAGCTCCTGCATCACCAGGCCCGCCTCGACGGTCTTGCCCAGACCGACGTCGTCGGCGATCAGCAGGTTGGTGCGCGGCATGGACAGGGCGCGCACCACCGGATCGAGCTGGTAGTCCTGGATCTCCACGCCGGAGCGGAACGGCGCCTGGAGGGCGGTGCGGTCGGCCGAGGCGACGGCGCCCCAGCGGACCGCGTCCAGGAAGGCGTCCAGACGGCCGGGCGCGTCGAAGCCGGCGGCGGGGGAGGGCAGGGCGTCGCGCTCGTGGACGACCGGGCGCTGCTCCAGCTCCCACACCACCCGTAACTCCTCGTCGCGGGCGTCGTCCTCGACGGAGACCAGCGCGACGAGGTGGGGCGCGACGGCGTCGGCCAGGCGGGCCGGGTCCTCGCCGGCCACGGTGGAGCGCGTCACCCCGGAGACGACCCACTGGCGGTTGCGGACGGTGACGAGCTGACCGGGCGCGGGGACGGGAGGACGGTTGTCGGAGCCCGCCCGGCCCCCGGAGACGGTTCCCGCGGTCGCACCGGCCATCTGTCCCAACTCCCCCATATCGCACAGCTTTTCGCACCACGGCGGCGTCCGCGCGAGACGCGTCCCGCCGTGGCACTGGGGAAGCTTACGGCCTATCAGATGATGTGCACCTGGGAGCAGTGGTCATTCCCGGACTCCTCCACCCCCACCCCGCCGATGCGCCCTGACGGGATCTCCGCAGGGAATCCGCGGTGAAAACGCCATCCGCCCCGCGGGCGGCGTGCGGTGCCGGGGCGCACGTACTCCGCCACACCCGGTCCCGGGCTGTTCCCGCTGTGCCCCGCCCGGTGCCGGTTCCGCTCTCAGCCCGCACCCGGCTGTCCGGCCGCCCGCGGACACAGTTAGCGGGCGGCCCAGGCGCCGAAGGCGCGGGCGGCGGCCGACACCGCGGCTCCGGCGGTGCCGACGGACGCCCCGGGGCCGGCGGCCAGATCGAGCGCGAGGGGCGCGGCGTCCGCCGAGCCGTCCACGGCGATCCGGCAGTCGACCGAGGCCAGGGGCATCGCCGTGCCCGGCGGCGGGAGCACCAGGACGGCGAGTTCCGCCCCGCGCAGGGCGGTCCCGGCATTCTCCAGGGAGCCGGAGACCTCCCGCGCCAGGAGGCCGGCGTTCTCCTCCAGCGAGGTGGGGTGCAGATCGAACCGCTCATCGAAGGACACGGCCCCGAAGCCGCGCAGCGCCGTGACGCGGACGCCCAGCGTCCTGGCGCTGCGAATGCCGTGGCGGTGCAGGACGTAGACGGCGGTCATGGCCGCTCGCAGCGCCTCGGCCACCGGGCCGTCCCCGCCGCGGGGAATCCGCCACCGCCACCGGCGGCTCTCCAGGCGGTGCGGCGCATGCCCGTGCGCCAGCGCTTCGAGCCCGGCACCCGGAGAATCGCCCAGCAGCCACCATCCGCCGTGGTCCACGGCGAACAGGCGGCCAGCCTCGTCCACGGCGAGCAGCGAGTCGCCGTCCGTGCGGCCGAAGGGGAAGAGCCGTAGGCCGAGTGCCCCGGCCAGTTCGCCGAACGTCCGGTGGGCGTGCCGGGCCAGAGCCGGATCGACGACGGCCCCGGTGGCCGCGCAGTCCCTCCCCGCCCTGGCGGGCGGTACACGCAGGCCGTGGAACTCCCGGAGCGCCCGCTCCGCCGAGGGGAAGAGTTCCCATCGGGCCGGGTGCGGGCCCGAAGCAGGGGAGACCGTGCTCAACACTTCCAGCAGCGCCGTCATCGCCTGATCCTGCACGTCCCGGCCGGGAGTCCAGCCACCGGCCCGCAGTGCCGGGCGCTCCTCCACGGGTTCCACGGCGCCCATGAGATCCACGGGGGCCGCCCTCACGCGCTCAGGATCTGCACGGACAGCCTCTCCATGAGGGCCGTGCACGAACGGCATGGCGGGGTCGGCTGCCCGTGCTCGGGGTCGCCCTGCTCGCGGATCTTCCGGCACATGATCGCCGATCCCTCGAAGTGCGGGCGCGCCTCGTCGAGGGTGGTCGTACGGCCGTCCGCACGCTCCTGGTCCAGACGCCACAACTGGTCGGAGACGAGCGCGGATTCGGCGCAGTGGCCGATGAACGGCTCCCGGCGCTCAGGGGGGAGCGAGTCGAAGAACTCTCGTACCGCCGGGTGCAGTTCGGGCCGCCCGTCCCCGGTCAGGTTCGTCTGGCTCACGACCGTGCCCCGGACGAGCAGGGAGGCGGCGACGCCGGGAATGCCGTCAGACATGGAAGTCCTCCGCGTCCTGGACGTCGCCCTTTTTGAAATTCCAGAGGGCCTGTAGCGAATCGTCGGCCAGATAGTAGTTCCCCGTGTGGTGCACGACGAAGAAGCGACCTTTCTCATCCACCACCATGACGGCGCCGTCATAGGAGTCGTAGCCCAGTGGAAAGACTCTCTCTCCGAGTTCACGGGAAAGCTCCTCGATCTCCTCGGCGCCTCCCTTGTAGGGGAAACCGGGATCCGCGAAGAAGTGGTTCTCCGGGCTCTCATGGAGGAGGATCTTGAGGCCTCCGTAGTTTTTGACGAAAGTATGCGCGTACTCCGAGGGGGACCAGGAGATCCCGCACTCCACCGCCTGCTCCTGGGCCTTTCGGATGAGTTCGTCCGCCTCGGTCCCGATGTCACGCTCAGGGCTCCACCCGTAACGGCGAAGCCACGCCTCTGCGTCCCGCCGCCCCGAAGAGGAATTCATCGATCTTCCACCCTTTCCACTTCCTCACTTGTGGGCCTTCACTCCGAGGACGGGGAGCATGTGTTCACACGATGTGCACGGCGGTTTGTAATCTCCGTGGAATATCGTGCCGTCCCGTGTCTGGATGTCTCCTATCTGTCGGCTGTGGACCAGGGCTCCCGACAGCGCTTCGCGGGCGTCCTCCACCGTACGGATCCTCGTCCCGTCAGGATCGATTTGGTGGAGCCGGTCGGAGATGAGGGAGACTTCCGCGCATTTCCCGTGGCCGATTCCCTTGTCCAGCCCCTTCGCCGAAATCTCCGCCTCGGCCTGTCTCAGCGCGTCCGTGACGGCGGGGTGGGTTTCGGGGAGCTTCATGCCGTGTTTCTTCGTGGTGCTGGTGTGCGAGGTGACGACACCGTCGTGCAGGAGGCTACCCGAGCACCCCGAGACCAGCCGGTCCTTCCCTGCCGGGTAGTCGCCCTTCTCCCTCACCGGTTCGTCGCGCGCCGCGTTGGCCAGGGTCAGCGACTCCTCCTCCAGGACCCGTACGCGCTCTTCCTGGGGCAGGTGGTCCACATGCAGCGCGTCGCCCCGGTGGTGCCGCATCTTTCCGGCGCTGCGCCCGTGCCAGTCGGGCTGCGGGTTCATGGGGCGGCGCTCGGGCCGCCCGTCGTCCCCGCCTCCGCCGCCCGGCGGCCCGCCTCCGCCCGGCCCGCCCCCGCCCGGGCCCTTCCCCCTGCCACCGTCGGTGCCGTCGCCGGTCTTGATCCTGTCGAAGGAGTCCTTGGTGCGGCGGTCGTTCTCCTTGTGGGAGTCGGCGATGCCGCGCACCCCCTTGGGCAGGGCCCCGCCGAGGTGGTCGCCGAGCTGTTTGGTGGCCTTCTCCAGGGCGTCCATGCCCCGGTCGGCGACCTCGTTGACGAGGTTGGCGATCTCGTCCCGGCCGCGGGTGCGGCCCTGGTGCCCGCGCGCCTTGCCCAGCTTCCCGGAGGTGCGGCCGTTGAGGGAGCCGGCGGCGGTGTTGAGCCTGGTCGCGGCCCGGTCGTGCTCGCCCTCGTCGATGTCCAGGGTGCCGATCAGCCCGCCCAGCCTCGGCAGGCCGGGCCCCGGGCCGCCGCCGTCGGCGGAGGCCAGGTTCCACCCCTGCTGGAGCCCCTCCCTGCCCGCGTCGCCGACCTTGTCCATGTCGACGCCGTCCTGGGTGCCCAGCCCGTTGGCGGCCAGTTGCACCACCAGCTCGGCGGCCATGTTCTCCAGCGCGGCCACCGCCGGCTCGGACATCGCGGTGACGATCTCCTCCACCGCCAGGTCCGCGGCCTCCTTCAGCGCCCGCTTGACCGCGACGCGGCACGCCTGGATCGCGCCCGCGCTCAGCAGGGTGGACAGCCCGGCGGTGAACGGGGCGGCGGCCAGTCCGATGCCGATGGAGGCGGCCAGCGCGATCAGCTCGCCGACCGCCACCGCCTTGCGGCCCGCGATCAGACCGGCCGCCTCGTCCAGCGCGTCGGCCAGCACCCGGGCGGCATCGCCCAGATCCCTTCAGGTGCTTGCCGTTGACCTTGCCCCAGTAGCCGTTCAGCGCGCTCAGCGCCTCGCTCTGCCCGGAGGAGATCAGCCGCTCCATGCCCTTGTGCGCGGCCTGGGCGTCCTCGTCGACGTCGTCGGCGAAGTCCCGCAGCTCTTTGGCCATGTCGCGGTAGTCGTCCTCGTCGACGTTGGGCCGGCCCGCGCCGATGATGTCGAGCATCGCGTCGGCGCCCTCGGGCAGCGCATACCCCACGGCCCAACTTCCCCCGCAAATAGGCCGGTCCGCGCTGTGGTCTTACGGTCATCATGCCGCAGCGGGGTGACACGGAGCCTTGGGGAAACCTCCGGGAGGGCCCGGTACGGGAACGCTCCGGCCGCACATGACGGCCGGGGCGACCGACAGCGGTACGGCCGGGGCCCATGTGGCCACCGGGGCGGGCCCGACGGGGGCCGGACCGCGCAATCGGGCCCTGTCGGCCGGCGGATCATGGCCGGTTCCGGCGTGCGCCGGGGTCCGCACGGGCGGCTCTCCGGGTCGCCTGGCGGAGGGGAACACGCGCCGGGGCGCGCGACGTCTCACGTCACCGCGCCGCCGGTCTGTCCGGGCCGTCTGGCCGGGAGCCGGCGGGAGCCGCCGGGGGGCCGACGACTTCCCGGACGCAAGTTCCTGTTGTCGCCAGTGAGGAGAGTCCGGATTCCGTCCGGTGTCCTTGTGGCCGGAGTGTGAATGCCTGAGCCTTGACCTTCACACTTCCCGCCATTCCGGAGGTTTGTCATGTCTCAGGCAACTTTGACACGGGCTGACGAGATCGTCGCCGCCTGGCTCGACGGCGCGGAGAGCTCCCACGGCGAACTCAACCCGGCCGGCCCGCTGTACGTGGGCGGCGCCGCCACCGAGGCCGCGCTGGTGGACGCCACCGACGCCCTGTTCACCGCGTGCAGCAGCTGCACCGGCTCGCTGACCACCTTCTGCTGCTGACCGGCGCCACCATCGCCCCGGACGACGCCGGGCCGCCGTCCGGGGCACCACCGGAGGACCTCTCCCGCCGCGGCGCGGCCGCGGACACCGACAGGAGCGAGCAGGCCATGACAGACGTCACCGGCAGGCAGGACACCCCGGCCGAGACCGGCCACTTCGAGGCGCCGGTGGCCGCCTGGACCGCCGGTTTCCCCGCCGAACTGCGCCGCCGCCTGGCGGCCGTGCCCGGCCTGAGCGAGGCGGAGCGGACCCTGATCGCGACCACCGCGCGCACCGCCCAGCTCGCCTCCCTGCAACGCAAGCTCAACCGGCTCCTGCTGCTGGAACTGCGGGCTCACAGCCTCGCGGGCGCCCTCCCCGGCACGGACGGCCGCGAACGCTGGGCGGCCTTCCAGGACCGGGCCCGGACCCCCGAGTTCCGTGAGCGCCTGGAGACCCGGTACCCCGGCCTCGGCGAGCGCGTGGCACGCGCCACCGCCCCCCTGGCGGATGCCGTCGCCGAACTCGCCCGGCGCCTGGCCGGCGACCGCGACCGGCTCCCCGCACTCCTCGGCCGCCCCGCCGGGCGGCTCACGGCCCTCCGCCTCGGTGCGGGCGACCCCCACCGGGGCGGGCGTACCGTCGCCCACCTCGCCTTCGAGGGCGGCAGCGTGATGTACAAGCCGCGCCCCCTGGACACCGACGCCGCGCTGGAGCACCTGCTCGTCCGCCTCTGGTCGCACCCCGGCGCGCCCGGCGGCCCCCGTCCGCGCACCCCGCGTGCGCTTCTGCGCGACGGCTACGGCTGGACCGCCCACGTTCCGCACCGCTACTGCGCCGACGAGGCCGAACTCGCGCAGTACTACCGCACCCTGGGCCACTGGCTGGTCCTGATGCGCCTGACCGGCGGCACCGACCTGCACGCCGAGAACCTCATCGCCCACGGCCCCGAGCCCGTCGTGGTGGACGCCGAATGCCTGTTCACCCGGGATGTCCCGCCCGCCGAGGACAGCGGGCGCGGGGCCGCGGTGGACGCCGCCGCCGCCGTCATCCGGCGCACCGTGCTGCGCACCGGCATCCTGCCGACCCGGATGGGTGGTTACGCCATGGGCGGCACCGACCTCTCGGCGGCCGGGGCGATCCCCGGACAGCAACCCCTGATACCGGTGCCCGTCATCACCGGCGGCGGCACCGACGGCGCCCGGATGGACACCGAACTCATCGCACCGCCGCCCTCGGCGAACCTGCCCGCCGCCGAGCCGGCCCTGTTCCGGCACTGGGACCGTGTGCTGGACGGATTCCGCGAACTGACCGCCCATCTGCACCGGATGGACTCAGAGGGCGGCGGACTGCCCGAGCTGCTGCGGCCGTTCACCGGCTGCCGGGTCCGGAACCTGCGCCGCGGCACCCAGGCGTATGTCGACATCGGCCGGATGCTGTGGCACCCGGCCTCCCTGCACCGTCCGGATGAGGCCCGGCAGCGGGCCCGCGAGGTACTGCTCGGCAACGCCCGGGCACTGCCCGGCGCGCCGGACTCCCCCGAGACCATCGAATCGGAGATCGAGGACCTGCTCACCGGCGACATCCCGGTTTTCACCGCCGTGGTGGACGATGCGACGATCCGGCACGCCGTGGCGGACTGGCGCAGCGCGGACCTCCGGATGGAGGAGTCCGTCATCCAGGGGGCCCTGGTGGGCGCCTACCTCAACGAACGCACCCTGCCGCCCCGCGTGCGGGCGGACCTGCCCGCCCCCCGGCACGACGGACTGGAGCGGCGGCGGCGCGCCATGGCGGCGGCGATCGTGCGGACCCTGTGCGAGGAGGCCGTCACCGGTGAGGACTCCACCGTCACCTGGGTGAGCCCGGTGCTCACCGGAGTCGGCTGGGCCATCCGCCCGCTGTCGGCCGAGCTGTACACCGGGCAGGGAGGCGTCGCGGTCGCCCTGGCCGGATACCTGCGGGAGGCGCGGTGCGGCCGGGCCGACCCCGTACCCGGACTCGAAGGCGTCCTGGAGGGCGCACTGCGCGTGCTCGCCGCCACCGAGGACACCACGGCCACCGCCTTCATCGGCGGCTACACCGGCATCGCCTCCCAGGTGTGGACGTGGACCGAGCTGTACGGGCTGCTCGGCGACGAGGCCCACCTGGCCCGTGCCCGGCTCCGTGCCGCCGCGCTCACCCCCGAGCTGCTCGACGAGGACACCGACCTCGACGTCCTCGGCGGTGCCGCCGGGGTGATCGTCCCGCTGCTGAACCTCGCGCACCTCACCGGCGAGGAGCGGTGGCTGGCCACCGCCGCCCGCGCGGCCCTCCGTCTGGAACGCACCGCCGTCCGCGACGACCGCGGAGCCCGCTGGTCCACCGCGCTCTTCGCCGAAGGCATCGGCGGTTTCGCCCACGGCGCCACCGGCATGGGCTGGGCGCTGCACCGACTGGCCCTCGGCGAGGCCGGCACCGACGCCGACCGCCGCCGCTGGCGCGAACTGGCCGGGGCCGCCTTGTCCTACGAGGAGTCGCTGTGGGACCCGGCGGCCGGCAACTGGCACGACGCCCGCATCGGCAGCCAGCAGGACCACGCCACCGCCTGGTGCCACGGCAGCGCCGGCATCGGCCTGGCCGCCGTCGACCTCTACCACCGCACCGGGGACCGCGCCCACCTGGTCAACGCCCACCGCGCGGCGGCGGCCGGCCTGGCCGACGGCTTCGGCTGGAGCCACACACTGTGCCACGGCGATCTGGGACTCATCGAGCTGCTCACCCACCTGCGCGCCCTGCCCGCGCCCGACCCCGGCCCCGGCGCCGCGCCCGTCCCGCCCCCGGTCCGCGTCCCCGACGCCCGGGACCTGCTGGCCGGGCTGCTCACCGACCTCGAACACCGCGGCCCGGTCGGCGGACTGGCCCGGGAGTCCTTCTCCCCGGGGCTGATGCCCGGCCTCAGCGGGGTTCTGCACCTGCTGCTCCGCCTCACCCCGGAGGGCACCGGCCCCGGACGCCCCCGCACCCCGCTGCTCCTCACCGCCCCCGGGGGCCGGAGCCCGCTCTAGGGAGCGGCATCCGGGGCGGCCGGACGGGGGAGCGGAGACCGCAGGGCCCGGCACCGGTTCTCCGCCGGCGGGTGCGCAGGATTCGCCGGTGCCCCGGCGGGGTACCGTCATGGGTCCGATTGGCATCGGCGATGCCCCGTGTGGCAGACTGTCCGGGTTGCTCGGTTGAGTGCCGATGCTGCGCGCCTCCCGCCGGGAGGACCGGAAGCGAGTCCCAATGTATTCGTCGCCCCTCGTCAGGGGCGGAAGTACGGGAATCTTCCGGGAAGCGTGGGCGGGGTACCGACCAGGCGCCCGGTGGGTTTCCTCCCCCGGTTCCGCGGTCTCGCGCACCGCATCCCCGAGCAGGGAAATTCCAGGATTTCCATGGTGGCGGGAATGCGACACGCCCGACCGCGTGGGTCGGAGGAGAGCGTGGTCCCGCCGGGTCCCAGAGCGTGACGAGAGACAGGACTACGAAGTAGCCATGGCGGGACAGAAGATCCGCATCCGGCTCAAGGCCTACGACCACGAGGTCATCGACACCTCGGCGAAGAAGATCGTCGAGACGGTGACCCGTACTGGTGCGTCGGTCGCGGGCCCGGTGCCGCTGCCCACAGAGAAGAACGTGTACTGCGTCATCAAGTCGCCGCACAAGTACAAGGACTCGCGCGAGCACTTCGAGATGCGCACCCACAAGCGCCTGATCGACATCCTCGACCCGACGCCCAAGACCGTTGACTCGCTGATGCGCCTGGACCTGCCGGCCGGCGTCGACATCGAGATCAAGCTCTGAGAGGCCCGGTAGAGATGACCACCAAGCAGATCAAGGGTGTCCTGGGCGAGAAGCTCGGCATGACCCAGGTCTGGGACGAGAACAACCGTGTCGTCCCGGTCACCGTCGTCAAGGCCGGCCCCTGCATCGTCACCCAGGTGCGCACCGCAGACCAGGACGGCTACGAGGCCGTCCAGATCGCCTTCGGCGAGATCGACCCGCGCAAGGTGAACAAGCCCCTCAAGGGCCACTTCGCCAAGGCCGACGTCACCCCGCGCCGCCACCTGGTGGAGCTGCGTACCGCCGACGCCGGCGAGTACACGCTCGGCCAGGAGATCACCGCCGAGGTGTTCGAGTCGGGCGTGAAGGTCGACGTCACCGGCAAGAGCAAGGGCAAGGGCACCGCCGGTGTCATGAAGCGCCACGGCTTCGGCGGCCTCGGTGCCGGCCACGGCACGCAGCGCAAGCACCGCTCCCCCGGCTCCATCGGCGGCTGCGCCACCCCGGGCCGCGTGTTCAAGGGCCTGCGCATGGCCGGCCGCATGGGCAACGAGCGGGTCACCACCCAGAACCTGACCGTCCACGCCGTTGACGCGGAGAAGGGCCTGCTGCTCATCAAGGGCGCGGTTCCTGGTCCGAACGGCGGCCTCGTCCTGGTCCGTACCGCGGCCAAGGGGGCCTGAGGTAACCGATGAGCACCATTGACATCCTTTCGCCGGCAGGCGACAAGGCCGGGACCGTCGAGCTCCCCGCGGAGATCTTCGACGCGCAGGTCAGCGTTCCGCTGATCCACCAGGTCGTCGTCGCACAGCTGGCCGCTGCCCGCCAGGGCACGCACAAGACCAAGACCCGCGGCGAGGTCCGCGGCGGCGGCAAGAAGCCGTACCGCCAGAAGGGCACCGGCCGCGCCCGCCAGGGTTCGACCCGCGCCCCGCAGTTCGCCGGCGGTGGCGTCGTGCACGGCCCCGTGCCGCGCGACTACTCGCAGCGGACCCCGAAGAAGATGAAGGCCGCCGCCCTGCGCGGTGCCCTCTCCGACCGGGCGCGCCACGGCCGCGTCCACGTCGTCACCGGCGTGGTCGAGGGCGAGATCTCCACCAAGGCCGCCAAGACCCTGTTCGGCAAGATCAGCGAGCGCAAGAACGTGCTGCTGGTCGCCGAGCGGAGCGACGAGGCCGCGTGGCTGTCCGCCCGCAACCTGCCCCAGGTCCACATCCTGGAGCCGGGCCAGCTGAACACCTACGACGTGCTCGTCTCCGACGACGTGGTCTTCACCAAGGCCGCCCTCGACAGCTTCGTGGCCGGCCGCAAGGCCGCCCAGCACGAAGGGAGCGAGGCCTGATGGCCGAGACCACCGTCACCAGCAAGACCTTCTCCGACCCCCGCGACATCCTCGTGAAGCCGGTGGTCTCCGAGAAGAGCTACGCGCTGCTGGACGAGAACAAGTACACGTTCGTCGTCGACCCGCGTGCCAACAAGACCCAGATCAAGCAGGCCGTCGAGGCGGTCTTCTCGGTCAAGGTCACCGGGGTCAACACGATCAACCGCCAGGGCAAGCGCAAGCGCACCCGCACCGGTTACGGCAAGCGCGCCAACACCAAGCGCGCCATCGTGACCCTCGCCGAGGGCGACCGTATCGACATCTTCGGCGGTCCGGTCTCCTAACGGAGGTCGCACCGTCCGATATCGGACGAGGACTGAGAAATGGGTATCCGCAAGTACAAGCCGACGACCCCGGGCCGTCGTGGCTCCAGCGTCGCCGACTTCGTCGAGATCACGCGGTCCACGCCGGAGAAGTCGCTGGTCCGCCCCCTGCACAGCAAGGGCGGCCGTAACAACGCCGGTCGTGTGACCGTCCGCCACCAGGGCGGCGGCCACAAGCGCGCCTACCGCGTGATCGACTTCCGTCGTCACGACAAGGACGGCGTGCCGGCCAAGGTCGCGCACATCGAGTACGACCCCAACCGCACCGCGCGCATCGCGCTGCTGCACTACGTCGACGGCGAGAAGCGCTACATCATCGCGCCGGCCGGCCTGAAGCAGGGCGACCGCGTCGAGAACGGCCCCGGCGCCGACATCAAGCCGGGCAACAACCTCGCGCTGCGCAACATCCCGGTCGGTACCACCATCCACGCCATCGAGCTGCGGCCCGGCGGCGGCGCGAAGTTCGCCCGTTCCGCGGGTGCCTCCGTGCAGCTGCTGGCGAAGGAGGGCCGCATGGCCCACCTGCGCATGCCGTCCGGTGAGATCCGCCTGGTCGACGTCCGCTGCCGCGCCACCGTCGGCGAGGTCGGCAACGCCGAGCAGTCGAACATCAACTGGGGCAAGGCCGGCCGTATGCGCTGGAAGGGCGTCCGCCCGACCGTCCGCGGTGTGGTCATGAACCCGGTCGACCACCCGCACGGTGGTGGTGAGGGCAAGACCTCCGGTGGTCGTCACCCGGTCTCGCCGTGGGGCAAGAAGGAAGGACGTACTCGCTCGCCGAAGAAGGCCAGCAACAAGTACATCGTCCGCCGCCGCAAGACGAACAAGAAGCGCTAGGAGGCGGGTTTTCGATGCCGCGCAGTCTCAAGAAGGGGCCTTTCGTCGACGACCACCTGATCAAGAAGGTGGACGCACAGAACGACGCAGGCACCAAGAACGTCATCAAGACCTGGTCCCGCCGCTCGATGATCGTCCCGGCCATGCTGGGCCACACGATCGCGGTGCACGACGGCCGCAAGCACGTCCCGGTGTTCGTCACCGAGTCGATGGTCGGCCACAAGCTCGGCGAGTTCGCGCCGACCCGCACCTTCCGCGGCCACGAGAAGGACGACCGCAAGTCGCGTCGTCGCTGATCTGCGGAAGTAGCGAAGACCTATGACTGACACCGAAGGGACAACCATGGAAGCCAGGGCCCAGGCGCGGTACATCCGCGTCACGCCCATGAAGGCCCGCCGCGTGGTGGACCTCATCCGTGGCATGGACGCCACGGAGGCTCAGGCGGTCCTGCGTTTCGCCCCGCAGGCCGCGAGCGTGCCCGTCGGCAAGGTGCTCGACAGCGCCATCGCCAACGCCGCGCACAACTACGACCACACGGACGTCGACAGCCTCTACATCTCCGAGGCCTACGTCGACGAGGGCCCGACCCTGAAGCGGTTCCGGCCGCGCGCCCAGGGCCGCGCCTACCGGATCCGTAAGCGGACCAGCCACATCACGGTGGTCGTCAGCAGCAAGGAAGGAACCCGGTAATGGGGCAGAAGGTCAACCCGCACGGGTTCCGGCTCGGCATCACCACGGACTTCAAGTCCCGCTGGTACGCCGACAAGCTGTACAAGGACTACATCAAGGAAGACGTCGAGATCCGCCGCCTGCTCACGCAGGGCATGGAGCGGGCCGGCATCTCCAAGGTGGAGATCGAGCGCACCCGTGACCGCGTCCGCGTCGACGTTCACACCGCCCGCCCGGGCATCGTGATCGGCCGCCGCGGCGCCGAGGCGGAGCGCATCCGCGGTCGGCTGGAGAAGCTGACCGGCAAGCAGATCCAGTTCAACATCCTCGAGGTGAAGAACCCGGAGACGGACGCTCAGCTGGTGGCCCAGGCCGTCGCCGAGCAGCTGTCCTCCCGCGTCTCCTTCCGCCGTGCGATGCGCAAGTCGATGCAGAGCACGATGAAGGCCGGCGCCAAGGGCATCAAGATCCAGTGCGGTGGCCGCCTCGGCGGCGCCGAGATGTCCCGCTCCGAGTTCTACCGCGAGGGCCGGGTCCCCCTGCACACCCTGCGCGCCAACGTCGACTACGGCTTCTTCGAGGCCAAGACGACCTTCGGCCGGATCGGTGTGAAGGTCTGGATCTACAAGGGCGACGTCAAGAACATCGCCGAGGTCCGCGCCGAGAACGCCGCCGCCCGCGCCGGCAACCGCCCGTCGCGCGGTGGCAACGACCGCCCGCGCCGCGGTGGCGAGCGCGGCGGCCGCGGCCGCAAGCCGCAGCAGGAGCGGACCGAGGCGCCCAAGGCCGCCGAGGGCACCGCTGCCGCTCCGGCCGCCGAGAGCACCGGCTCTGCCGGGAAGGAGGCCTGACCGTCATGCTGATCCCCCGCAGGGTCAAGCACCGCAAGCAGCACCACCCGAAGCGCAAGGGCATGGCCAAGGGCGGCACCGAGGTTGCTTTCGGCGAGTACGGCATCCAGGCCGTGACCGCTGCCTACGTGACGAACCGGCAGATCGAGGCAGCTCGTATCTCCATGACCCGTCACATCAAGCGTGGCGGCAAGGTGTGGATCAACATCTACCCGGACCGTCCGCTGACCAAGAAGCCCGCCGAGACCCGCATGGGTTCCGGTAAGGGTTCGCCGGAGTGGTGGGTCGCGAACGTCAAGCCCGGTCGGGTGATGTTCGAGCTGTCCTACCCGAACGAGAAGATTGCTCGTGAGGCGCTCACCCGCGCTGCTCACAAGCTTCCGATGAAGTGCCGGATCGTGCGGCGCGAGGCAGGTGAGTCGTGATGGCGGCCGGTACCAAGGCGAGCGAGCTGCGCGAGCTCAGCGACGAGGAGCTCGTCGTCAAGCTGCGCGAGGCCAAGGAGGAGCTGTTCAAGCTCCGTTTCCAGGCGGCGACCGGACAGCTGGAGAACAACGGCCGGCTGAAGGCCGTCCGCAAGGACATCGCCCGGATCTACACCCTGATGCGTGAGCGCGAGCTCGGCATCGAGACGGTGGAGAGCGCCTGATGAGCGAGACGAATGTGACTGAGACTGCAGAGCAGAACCGCGGCTTCCGCAAGACCCGCGAGGGTCTGGTCGTCAGCGACAAGATGGACAAGACCGTTGTCGTCGCCGTCGAGGACCGCGTCAAGCACGCCCTGTACGGCAAGGTCATCCGCCGTACGAACAAGCTCAAGGCGCACGACGAGCAGAACGCCGCGGGTGTCGGCGACCGCGTTCTCCTGATGGAGACCCGGCCGCTGTCCGCGACGAAGCGCTGGCGCGTCGTCGAGATCCTCGAGAAGGCCAAGTAATTCCCGAGATCCCTTCTCGGGACGAGTTCCGCCAGGCTCGGCGAGGTGCGCGCGGTGAGCGCGCACCCGCCGGGAACCGGCAGACGATCAGGAGATAGACGTGATCCAGCAGGAGTCGCGGCTGCGTGTCGCCGACAACACGGGCGCGAAGGAGATCCTTTGCATCCGTGTTCTCGGTGGCTCCGGCCGCCGCTACGCGGGCATCGGTGACGTCATCGTCGCCACCGTCAAGGACGCGATCCCCGGTGGCAACGTGAAGAAGGGCGACGTCGTCAAGGCCGTCGTCGTGCGCACCGTCAAGGAGCGCCGCCGCCCCGACGGCTCGTACATCCGCTTCGACGAGAACGCCGCCGTCATCCTCAAGAACGACGGCGACCCCCGCGGCACCCGTATCTTCGGCCCGGTGGGCCGTGAGCTGCGCGAGAAGAAGTTCATGAAGATCATCTCCCTCGCGCCGGAGGTGCTGTAACCGATGAAGATCAAGAAGGGCGACCTGGTCCAGGTCATCACCGGCAAGGACAGGGGCAAGCAGGGCAAGGTCATCGAGGCCTACCCCCGCGAGGACCGTGTCCTGGTCGAGGGTGTCAACCGGGTCAAGAAGCACACCAAGGCCGGCCAGACCGCTCGCGGTTCGAAGACCGGCGGCATCGTGACGACCGAGGCCCCGATCCACGTGAGCAACGTTCAGCTCGTCGTGGAGAAGGACGGCAAGAAGGTCGTCACCCGCGTCGGTTACCGCTTCGACGAGAACGGCAACAAGATCCGCGTTGCCAAGCGGACCGGTGAGGACATCTGATGACTACCGCCACGAACGTGCAGCCGCGTCTGAAGACGCGCTACCGCGAGGAGATCGCGGGCAAGCTGCGTGACGAGTTCAAGTACGAGAACGTCATGCAGATCCCCGGTCTCACCAAGATCGTGGTCAACATGGGTGTGGGCGAGGCAGCCCGCGACTCCAAGCTGATCGAGGGCGCCATCCGCGACCTCGCCACGATCACCGGCCAGAAGCCGGCCGTGACCAAGGCCCGGAAGTCCATCGCGCAGTTCAAGCTGCGCGAGGGCCAGCCGATCGGTGCCCACGTCACCCTGCGGGGCGACCGGATGTGGGAGTTCCTGGACCGCCTGCTGTCGCTCGCGCTGCCGCGCATCCGCGACTTCCGCGGTCTGTCGCCGAAGCAGTTCGACGGCAGGGGCAACTACACCTTCGGTCTCACGGAGCAGGTCATGTTCCACGAGATCGACCAGGACAAGATCGACCGGGTCCGAGGCATGGACATCACCGTGGTCACCACGGCGAACACCGACGAGGAGGGTCGCGCCCTGCTGCGTCACCTCGGATTCCCCTTCAAGGAGGCGTGAGCCGTGGCGAAGAAGGCTCTGATTGCCAAGGCCGCCCGCAAGCCGAAGTTCTCGGTGCGTGGCTACACGCGCTGCCAGCGCTGCGGCCGACCCCACTCCGTCTACCGCAAGTTCGGCCTGTGCCGCGTGTGCCTTCGTGAGATGGCCCACCGCGGCGAGCTGCCGGGCGTCACCAAGAGCTCCTGGTAGGTCCGCGCAAGCGGACCGCAGGAACTCTC
This sequence comes from Streptomyces nanhaiensis, assembly GCF_046614825.1. Lineage (NCBI taxonomy): Bacteria > Bacillati > Actinomycetota > Actinomycetes > Kitasatosporales > Streptomycetaceae > Streptomyces > Streptomyces nanhaiensis. The sequence goes on along the minus strand of NZ_JBKJFM010000047.1, from coordinate 14,132 downwards.
GGTAAGAGCATCCTGGCCGGCGAACGCCCTCCCCGCGTGCCCTAGGCTTGTGGGTTGGGCGCTCGCCGCCCATGACCGTCTTACTACGCCGTAGGTCCCCGCACCGCACCCGTCCCGTCGCGTTCCGCGTACGGGGAGAGGGACGGAGCAGACAGGAAACCCCGGCGAGAGAGGCCGAAGGCCATCACATGACCATGACCGATCCGATCGCAGACATGCTGACGCGTCTGCGAAACGCGAACTCGGCTTACCACGACACCGTCGTGATGCCGCACAGCAAGATCAAGTCGCACATCGCGGAGATCCTCCAGCAGGAGGGTTACATCACCGGATGGAAGGTCGAGGACGCCCCGGTGGGCAAGAACCTCGTCCTGGAGCTCAAGTTCGGTCCGAACCGCGAGCGTTCGATCGCCGGCATCAAGCGGATCAGCAAGCCGGGTCTGCGGGTCTACGCAAAGTCCACCAACCTGCCGAAGGTGCTCGGCGGCCTGGGAGTGGCGATCATCTCCACCTCCCACGGGCTCCTCACCGACAAGCAGGCTCAGAAGAAGGGCGTGGGTGGGGAAGTCCTCGCCTACGTCTGGTAACGGAAGGGAACGGAGGTAAAGCTCATGTCGCGTATCGGCAAGCTCCCCATCCAGGTTCCCGCCGGTGTGGACGTCACCATCGATGGCCGGACGGTCAACGTGAAGGGGCCCAAGGGCAACCTTTCGCACACCGTCGCCGCGCCCATCGAGGTCGCCAAGGGTGAGGACGGCGTCATCAACGTCACCCGCCCGAACGACGAGAGCCGGAACAAGGCCCTGCACGGTCTGTCCCGCACGCTGGTGGCGAACATGATCACTGGCGTGACCCAGGGGTACAGCAAGCAGCTCGAGATCAGCGGTGTCGGTTACCGCGTCCAGGCGAAGGGCTCCGACCTGGAGTTCTCCCTGGGCTACAGCCACCCGATCACGGTGAAGGCTCCCGAGGGCATCTCCTTCAAGGTGGAGTCCCCGACCAGGCTGAGCGTCGAGGGCATCGACAAGCAGAAGGTCGGCGAGGTCGCCGCGAACATCCGCAAGCTGCGCAAGCCCGACCCGTACAAGGCCAAGGGCGTGAAGTACGCGGGCGAGGTCATCCGCCGCAAGGTCGGAAAGGCTGGTAAGTAAGCCATGGCATACGGTGTGAAGATCGCGAAGGGCAGCGCGCGCAAGGCCGCCGCTGTCAAGCGGCGCCACATCCGCGTCCGCAAGAAGGTGTCGGGCACCCCCGAGCGTCCGCGCCTGGTGGTGACGCGCTCCAACCGTCACATGGTGGCGCAGGTCATCGACGACATCGCGGGCCACACGCTGGCCTCGGCGTCGACGCTGGACAGCTCGATCCGCGGCGGTGAGGGCGACAAGACCGCCCTGGCCAAGCAGGTCGGGTCCCTGGTCGCCGAGCGCGCCAAGGCCGCGGGCATCGAGGCCGTCGTGTTCGACCGCGGCGGCAACAAGTACGCCGGGCGGATCGCCGCCCTGGCCGACGCCGCCCGCGAGGCCGGGCTCAGGTTCTGAGCCGGTCCCCACGCAAGCGGACGCATAGAGAGAGGTAATTCCAATGGCTGGACCCCAGCGCCGCGGTGGCGGCGCCGGTGGCGGCGAGCGGCGGGACCGACGGGACCGGCGGGACGGTGGCGCGGCCGCCGAGAAGACCGCGTACGTCGAGCGGGTCGTCGCGATCAACCGCGTCGCCAAGGTTGTGAAGGGTGGTCGTCGCTTCAGCTTCACCGCGCTGGTCGTGGTGGGCGACGGTGACGGCACCGTGGGCGTCGGTTACGGCAAGGCCAAGGAGGTGCCGGCCGCCATCGCCAAGGGTGTGGAGGAGGCCAAGAAGCACTTCTTCAAGGTCCCCCGGATCCAGGGCACCATCCCCCACCCGATCCAGGGTGAGGAGGCCGCGGGCGTCGTGCTGCTCAAGCCGGCCTCGCCCGGTACCGGTGTGATCGCCGGTGGCCCGGTGCGCGCCGTGCTGGAGTGCGCGGGCATCCACGACGTGCTGAGCAAGTCCCTCGGCTCGTCGAACCCGATCAACATCGTGCACGCCACGGTGGCCGCTCTGCGGGGCCTGCAGCGCCCCGAGGAGATCGCCGCCCGCCGCGGCCTGCCGCTGGAGGACGTTGCTCCCGCCGCTCTGCTGCGGGCGCGGGCTGGGGTGAGCGCCTGATGGCACGCCTGAAGGTCACCCAGACCAAGTCCTACATCGGCAGCAAGCAGAACCACCGCGACACCCTGCGTTCCCTCGGCCTCAGGCGAGTGAACGACTCGGTCGTCAAGGAGGACCGTCCCGAGATCCGCGGCATGGTGCAGACCGTCCGCCACCTCGTGACGGTCGAGGAGGTCGACTGACATGGCGGAGCAGAAGCCGCTGAAGGTCCACAACCTCCGGCCCGCCCCGGGCGCCAAGACCGCCAAGACCCGCGTCGGTCGTGGTGAGGCGTCCAAGGGCAAGACCGCCGGTCGTGGCACCAAGGGCACCAAGGCCCGTTACCAGGTTCCGGAGCGCTTCGAGGGCGGGCAGATGCCGCTGCACATGCGGCTGCCCAAGCTCAGGGGCTTCAAGAACCCCTTCCGCACCGAGTACCAGGTTGTGAACCTGGACAAGCTGGCGGACCTGTACCCCGAGGGTGGCGAGGTCACCGTCGAGGGCCTGGTCGCCAAGGGTGCGGTTCGCAAGAACCAGCTCGTGAAGGTGCTGGGCAACGGGGAGATCTCCGTGGCGCTGCAGGTGACCGTGGACAAGGTCTCCGGCTCCGCCAAGGAGAAGATCACCGCTGCCGGAGGCACCGTCACCGAGCTCGTCTGAGTACGGTGAACTGAGTAACCGGGGGCGCCCAGGAACGGGCGTCCCCGGTTGGTCGTTCCAAGGGGGGCACGGTCGCCGGTAAGGTGTCGTGCGTTATTGACCTCCACAGGACCCTTCCTGTGGAATCTGAACCGTTTTATCCGTTGATCCTCACGACCGTAACCTCTCGCGTGCGACGCGGGGGGCGCAGGAGGCACCGTGCTCACCGCGTTCGCCCGGGCGTTCAAGACGCCCGACCTGCGCAAGAAGCTGCTGTTCACCCTCGGCATCATGGTGCTCTTCCGCCTCGGAGCACACATCCCCGTCCCGGGTGTCAGCTTCGAGAACGTCAACCAGTGCGTGAAAGAGGCCGAGGGCGCCGGCGCCGGCCTCTTCGGCCTGGTCAACATGTTCAGTGGTGGCGCGCTGCTGCAGCTGACCGTCTTCGCGCTCGGGATCATGCCGTACATCACGGCGAGCATCATCCTGCAGCTGCTGGTGGTGGTGATCCCGAGGCTGGAGGCCCTCAAGAAGGAGGGGCAGTCCGGCCAGGCGAAGATCACGCAGTACACCCGCTACCTGACGGTGGCGCTCGGCGTGCTCCAGGCCACCGGTCTGGTGGCGACGGCCCGCAGCGGCAGCCTCTTCGCGCAGTGCACCGTCCGTGACCAGATCATCCCGGACGACTCCATCTTCACCACGATCACCATGGTGATCGTCATGACCGCCGGCACCGCGCTGATCATGTGGATGGGTGAGCTGATCACCGACCGCGGCATCGGCAACGGCATGTCGATCCTGATGTTCGTCTCGATCGCCGCCGGCTTCCCGGGTCTGCTGTGGGCCATCAAGGTGCAGGGCCACCTGGCGGACGGCTGGATCGAGTTCGGCGTGGTGCTCCTCGCGGGTCTGGCGATGGTCGGCCTGGTGGTCTTCGTCGAGCAGGCGCAGCGCCGCATCCCCGTGCAGTACGCCAAGCGCATGATCGGGCGCCGCTCCTACGGCGGCACCTCCACCTACATCCCCCTGAAGGTGAACCAGGCGGGTGTGATCCCCGTCATCTTCGCCTCGTCCCTGCTCTACATCCCGGCGCTGATCGTTCAGTTCAGCGGCTCGCAGGCGGGCTGGGCCGACTGGATCAACCGGCACCTCGTCACGGGTGACCACCCGTACTACATCATCACGTACTTCGTGCTGATCGTGTTCTTCGCCTTCTTCTACGTCGCCATCTCCTTCAACCCCGAAGAAGTTGCCGACAACATGAAGAAGTATGGTGGTTTCATCCCGGGCATCCGGGCCGGACGTCCCACCGCGGAGTACCTGAGCTACGTGCTGAACCGCATCACGTGGCCGGGTTCGCTGTACCTGGGTCTGATCGCTCTGGTGCCCACCGTCGCGCTGGTGTTGTTCAACGCGAATCAGAACTTCCCGTTCGGCGGGACCAGCATCCTGATCATCGTGGGTGTCGGTCTGGAGACCGTGAAGCAGATCGAGAGCCAGCTTCAGCAGCGCCATTACGAAGGGTTCCTCCGCTGATGCGAATCGTCCTCGTCGGACCGCCTGGCGCGGGCAAGGGCACGCAGGCCGCGTACCTGGCCGAGAACCTGTCCATTCCGCACATCTCCACGGGCGACCTCTTCCGCGCCAACATCAGCCAGGGCACCCAGCTCGGGCAGAAGGCGCAGGAGTACATGCGGGCCGGCAAGCTCGTACCCGACGAGGTCACCATCGGCATGGCCCGGGACCGGATGGAGCAGCCCGACGCCGCCGACGGCTTCCTGCTCGACGGCTTCCCGCGGAACATCGGCCAGGCCGAGGCGCTGGACGGCATCCTGCGCGAGTCCGGCACCCGGCTGAACGCCGTGCTGGACCTGGAGGTCCCCGAGGACGAGGTCGTGAAGCGGATCGCGGGACGGCGGATGTGCCGCAACGACAGCGGCCACATCTTCCACGTCGTGTACACCCCGCCGAAGACCGAGGGCGTCTGCGACGTCTGCGGCGGCGAGCTCTACCAGCGCGAGGACGACCGCGAGGACACCGTCCGCAAGCGCCTGGAGGTCTACCACACCGAGACCGAGCCGATCATCGACTACTACAAGGCCCAGGGCCTGGTGGTGACGATCTCGGCGCTCGGCAAGGTGTCCGAGGTCACCCGGCGCGCGATGGAGGCGCTCGGCCAGGCGGCCGGGCAGTCCGGGGCCTGACCCCGGCGAGGAACGGCGAGAAGGCCGCGGTGCCCGGGGCGGGCACCGCGGCCGTATCGTGTAGTGAACGGGCCCGGCGGCAGCGTGCGGGCCCGATGTGCCACAGACAACCGCGAGCTGGAAGGCGTCAGCCGTCATGGTGGAGATCAAGACCCCCGAGCAGATCGCGAAGATGCGGGCGGCCGGGCTGGTCGTCGCCGCGATGCACGCGGCCTGCCGCAAGGCCGCGGTGCCCGGCGCGACGACCAAGGACCTGGACGAGGTCGCCGCGAAGGTGCTCGCCGACCACGGCGCCAAGCCGAACTTCCTCGGCTACGGGGGCTTCCCCGGCAACATCTGCACCTCGGTGAACGACGTCGTCGTCCACGGCATCCCCGACCGGGAGACGGTGCTGGAGTCGGGCGACATCATCTCCATCGACGCGGGCGCGATCGTCGACGGCTGGCACGGCGACGCGGCGATCACCGTCTTCGTCGGCGAGGGCCACGCGCCCGAGGTGCACGAGCTGAGCCGGGTCACCGAGGAGTCGATGTGGGCCGGCATCGCGGCGATGCGCAAGGGCAACCGGCTGGTGGACATCTCCAAGGCGATCGAGGGCTACATCCGCCGCCAGCCCCGTCCGGCCTCGGGCCGCTACGGGATCATCGAGGACTACGGCGGCCACGGCATCGGCAGCCAGATGCACATGGACCCGCACCTGCTGAACTACGTCGACCGCCGGCGCGGCCGAGGCCCGAAGCTGGTGCCGGGCATGTGCCTGGCGATCGAGCCGATGGTCAGCCTGGGCACGGCCAGGACCCACGTCCTCGAGGACGAGTGGACGGTCAAGACGAACGACGGCACCTGGTCCTGCCACTGGGAGCACTCCGTCGCGCTGACCGAGCAGGGGCCGCTGGTGCTGACGGCGCCGGACGGCGGCCGGGCGAAGCTGGCGGAGTACGGCGTCACCACCGCCCCCGACCCGCTGGACTGACCGGACCGCCCCCGGCCCCCGGGGCTGCCGCGGCGTGCCGTGGAGCACGGGGCGCGCACCCCGGCCGCACCACCACCGGTCCCGCGGTGAGCCGGGCGGTGAGCCCGGAGAAGTTCCCCCGGTCCGCATAAAGATCTCCCACGATGGGCATACATCCCCGATTCGTCTTTCCCGGAGCCGTGCCGTAGACTGGCTCGTCGGTCCATGTGTGCCTGCGCGCACCCACGGGCTGACCCAGGTAGCCGATCCCGGAAGGTGAAGCGCTCAAGCATGGCCAAAAAACAAGGGGCCATCGAGATCGAGGGCACCGTCGTCGAGTCTCTCCCGAACGCGATGTTCAAGGTGGAGCTCCAGAACGGGCACCAGGTCCTCGCGCACATCAGCGGCAAGATGCGGATGCACTACATCCGTATCCTTCCCGACGACCGTGTCGTGGTGGAGCTGTCTCCCTACGACCTGACGCGCGGGCGGATCGTCTACCGCTACAAGTAGATCTCGCCCTCACTCCGCCCGCGCGGAGTGGTGGCCTGACCCGGAGAACCTCACATCCCATGAAGGTCAAGCCGAGCGTCAAGAAGATCTGCGACAAGTGCAAGGTGATCCGCCGCCACGGCCGGGTCATGGTCATCTGCGACAACCTGCGCCACAAGCAGCGCCAGGGCTGACGCAAGACCTCCACGCCTCGCACCTCTCGCGGTTCTTCGCGCGACGCAAGCGACATGTAGATACGCAGACACCCGACCCCCCGCCGTGACACCTGTTAACGCCGGTGGGGACGACACCCCCGGACGGAGGCCGGGGACCCGGCTCGTACTCGCTACGGGAACGGTGCTGCGGAAGACCTCCAACGAAACCAGGAGCCACGTTCATGGCACGCCTCGAAGGCGTCGACCTCCCGCGCGACAAGCGCGTGGAGGTCGCTCTCACCTATGTCTTCGGCATCGGTCGCACGCTCTCCAAGCAGACGCTTGCGAACACCGGTGTGAACCCGGACACCCGCGTCCGCGACCTGACCGAGGAAGAGCTCGTCAGGATCCGTGAGTACGTCGAGGCCAACATCCGCACCGAGGGTGACCTCCGCCGCGAGATCCAGGCCGACATCCGCCGCAAGGTCGAGATCGGCAGCTACCAGGGTCTGCGCCACCGCCGCGGCCTGCCCGTCCGGGGCCAGCGCACCAGCACCAACGCCCGCACCCGCAAGGGCCCGCGTCGCGCGATCGCCGGCAAGAAGAAGCCGGGCAAGAAGTAGTCCTCACCGGACACCGCCAGTGGTCCGGATCGCAGGACCGACCACCTCCATAGGAGTATTTTTCTATGCCTCCGAAGGGCCGTACGGCCGGCGCCAAGAAGGTGCGCCGCAAGGAGAAGAAGAACGTCGCCCACGGGCACGCTCACATCAAGAGCACGTTCAACAACACCATCGTTTCCATCACCGACCCCACCGGCAACGTGATTTCCTGGGCTTCCGCCGGTCACGTGGGCTTCAAGGGCTCGCGCAAGTCGACGCCGTTCGCCGCGCAGATGGCCGCCGAGTCGGCCGCCCGGCGTGCGCAGGAGCACGGCATGCGCAAGGTCGACGTGTTCGTCAAGGGTCCCGGCTCCGGCCGTGAGACCGCGATCCGCTCCCTCCAGGCCACCGGCCTCGAGGTGGGCTCGATCCAGGACGTCACCCCGACCCCGCACAACGGCTGCCGCCCGCCGAAGCGTCGCCGCGTCTGATCCAGCTGAAGTAGGAGATACACGAACATGGCGCGTTACACCGGGGCCGACTGCAAGCGTTGCCGTCGGGAGAAGCAGAAGCTCTTCCTCAAGGGAGCCAAGTGCGAGAGCGCGAAGTGCCCGATCGAGATCCGTCCTTACCCCCCGGGTGAGCACGGACGCGGGCGCACCAAGGACAGCGAGTACCTGCTGCAGAAGCGTGAGAAGCAGAAGGCCGCCCGCATCTACGGTGTCCTCGAGAAGCAGTTCCGCGGTTACTTCAACGAGGCCAACCGCAAGCAGGGCAAGACGGGCGAGAACCTGCTCCGCATCCTGGAGTCCCGTCTGGACAACGTGGTCTACCGGGCCGGCTTCGCCAAGTCCCGCGACCACGCCCGCCAGCTCGTCCGCCACGGGCACATCATGGTGAACGGTCGCAAGACCGACATCCCGTCGGCCCGTGTCGTTCCCAACGACATCGTCGAGGTCCGTCCGTCCTCCCGCAACATGACCCCCTTCCAGGTGGCTCAGGCGGAGGCCGGCGACAAGACGGTGCCGGCGTGGCTCGAGGCCATTCCGTCGCAGCTGCGGATCCTCGTCCACTCGCTGCCCGAGCGCCAGGTGATCGACACCCAGGTGCAGGAGCAGCTGATCGTCGAGCTGTACTCCAAGTAATCCGGAGTACCGGCTCACGGTCACGGGCGGTGCGGCCCGCACGGGTCGCACCGCCCGTACCCTTGCAGTAGACGACCGGGCTCCCGCCCGGTGCTCGGCATCAAATAGCGGTTGCCGAAGACTGGAGGCACATCCCCATGCTGATCGCTCAGCGCCCCTCACTGACCGAAGAGGTCGTGGACGAGTTCCGTTCCCGGTTCGTGATCGAACCGCTGGAGCCGGGCTTCGGCTACACCCTCGGAAACTCCCTGCGCCGCACGCTCCTGTCCTCGATCCCCGGTGCTGCCGTGACCAGCATCCGGATCGACGGCGTCCTGCACGAGTTCACCACCGTGCCGGGCGTCAAGGAGGACGTCACCGACCTGATCCTCAACATCAAGAGCCTGGTCGTCTCCTCGGAGCACGACGAGCCGGTCGTGATGTACCTGCGCAAGCAGGGCCCGGGTCTGGTCACCGCCGCCGACATCGCCCCGCCGGCCGGTGTCGAGGTGCACAACCCCGACCTGGTCCTCGCCACGCTGAACGGCAAGGGGAAGCTGGAGATGGAGCTGACCGTCGAGCGCGGTCGCGGCTACGTCTCCGCCGTGCAGAACAAGCAGGCCGGCCAGGAGATCGGCCGCATCCCGGTCGACTCCATCTACTCGCCGGTCCTCAAGGTCACCTACAAGGTCGAGGCGACCCGTGTCGAGCAGCGCACCGACTTCGACAAGCTGATCGTCGACGTCGAGACCAAGGAGTCCATGCGCCCGCGCGACGCCATGGCCTCCGCCGGCAAGACCCTGGTCGAGCTGTTCGGCCTGGCCCGCGAGCTGAACGTCGACGCAGAGGGCATCGACATGGGCCCGTCCCCGACGGACGCCGCGCTCGCCGCCGACCTGGCCCTGCCGATCGAGGAGCTGGAGCTGACCGTCCGCTCCTACAACTGCCTCAAGCGCGAGGGCATCCACTCGGTGGGCGAGCTGGTGGCCCGCTCCGAGGCGGACCTGCTCGACATCCGCAACTTCGGCGCCAAGTCGATCGACGAGGTCAAGGCGAAGCTGGCCGGCATGGGCCTGACCCTCAAGGACAGCCCGCCCGGATTCGACCCGACCGCCGCCGCCGACGCCTTCGGCGCCGACGACGACGCGGACTCCGGTTTCGTCGAGACCGAGCAGTACTGACCGGCACCGGGCGGTACTGACGCCGGTCCCCACCGGCATCCCGACCGGGCGCGGCACCCGCCCGCGCCCGGTCGGCCCACGCTTTCCGGAGCGTACGACCGAGGGTACGACCGCGGTCGCGCGCCCCGGCTCCGGCGGGCACAAGCCCGTACGGACACTGACACCGGTACCTGATACGGCCGGTGCAGACATCGAGGAGAAGAACCATGCCGAAGCCCACCAAGGGCGCCCGCCTCGGCGGCGGCGCCGCGCACGAGAAGGCCATGCTGGCGAACCTCGCCACCGCCCTCTTCGAGCACGGCCGCATCACCACCACCGAGGCCAAGGCCCGCCGCCTGCGCCCGGTGGCCGAGCGTCTGATCACCAAGGCGAAGAAGGGCGACCTTCACAACCGCCGCCAGGTGATGCGGACGATCCTCGACAAGAGCGTCGTGCACACGCTCTTCACCGAGATCGGCCCGCGCTACGAGAACCGCCCCGGCGGTTACACCCGCATCACCAAGATCGGCAACCGCCGCGGCGACAACGCGCCCATGGCGGTCATCGAGCTGGTGGAGGCCCTGACGGTGCAGCAGGAGGCCGTCGGCGAGGCCGAGGCCGCCACGAAGCGCTCCGCCAAGGACGCCGCGGGCGACGAGGCCCTGAAGGACCTCAAGAAGGACGAGGCCGCCGGTGAGTCCGAGGCTCCGGCCGAGGAGAAGTCCGAGGCCTCCGAGACCGAGGCCGCCGGTGAGTCCGAGGCTCCGGCCGAGGAGAAGAAGGACGCCTGAGGCGATCCTTCCGCTCCGGGGCACCCGGAGCACGACGCGGCGGACCCGCCTCCCCTCCCGGGAGCGGGTCCGCCGCCGTTTCAGGCGCTCTTCGAGAGGATCACGGTGTGAGCGACGAGGTGGAGCCCGGGTACGTACGGGTCCGGCTGGACCTGTCGTACGACGGCAGGGAGTTCTCCGGCTGGGCGCGGCAGCGCGGGCGGCGCACCGTGCAGGGCGAGCTGGAGGACGCGCTGCGGGTGGTGACCCGCTCGGAGGAGGTCTTCGAGCTGACGGTCGCCGGCCGCACCGACGCGGGCGTCCACGCCCGCGGCCAGGTGGCGCACGTCGACCTGCCCGCCGCGCTGTGGGAGGCGCACCGGGAGCGGCTGCTGCGCCGGCTGGCCGGGCGGCTGCCGCACGACGTACGGGTGCACCGCGTCGGCGAGGCCCCGCCCCACTTCAACGCGCGCTTCTCGGCGGTCTGGCGCCGCTACGCCTACCGCGTCTGCGACCACCCGGGAGGGGTGGATCCGCTCCAGCGCGGCCACGTCCTGTGGCACGACTGGCCGCTGGACGTGGAGGCCATGAACGAGGCGGCCGAACGGCTGCTGGGGGAGCACGACTTCGCCGCCTACTGCAAGCGGCGCGAGGGCGCGACGACCATACGGACACTCAGGGAGCTGAACTGGCGGCGCCGCCCCGACGGCATCGTGGAGGCCCGGGTGGTCGCCGACGCCTTCTGCCACAACATGGTGCGCTCGCTGGTGGGCGCCCTGCTCTTCGTCGGCGACGGACACCGCCCGCCGTCGTGGCCGGGCCGGGTGCTGGCGGCCGGGGTGCGGGACTCGGCGGTGCACGTGGTGCGGCCGCACGGGCTGACCCTGGAGGAGGTCGGCTACCCGGCCGACGAGCTGCTGGCCGCGCGCAACGCCGAGGCGCGCAACCGCCGCACCCTCCCGGGAGCCGGTGCGGTGGCCGGGGCGGGGTGCTGCTGACCAGTTGGCCGGTTCCGGCGGGCAACCACCGCAGCCGCTCGGTCGTCCAGTAGTCGGGCCCGCGTCGTGCGGGCCCGTCGACCACTGATGACGGAGCATCCATTGAGACTTCGGACGAGGGGGATCCGCAGGGCGGGCGTGGTGGTTGCGGCGGCCTGCGCCGTGATCGTCGCGGGCCCGACGGCGGCGCCCGCCCAGGCGGCCGGGGGACCGTCCGGGATAGCCGCCAAGGGCGCCTTCCTGCTGGACAGCGGTCCCAACAAGACCCTGTGGGGCAAGGGCGCCGACACCCGGCGCGAGATGGCCAGCACGACCAAGATCATGGCCGCGGCGGTCGTGGTGACCACCAAGGGCGTCGACCTGGACCGCAAGATCACGGTCAAGAAGGCCTACCGCGACTACGTGACCAGGTACGGGGCCAGCACCGCGGACCTGAGGACGGGCGACAAGCTCACGGTGCGCCAGCTGCTGTACGGGATGATGCTGCCCTCCGGCTGCGACGCGGCGTACGCGCTGGCGGACACCTTCGGCAGCGGGAGCACGGTGTCCGCCCGCACCAAGTCGTTCATCTCCAAGATGAACAAGAAGGCCGCCGACCTGGGGATGAAGAACACGAAGTTCGACTCCTTCGACGGCATCTCCAAGAGCGGCGAGAACTACTCGACCCCCCGCGACATGGCGAAGCTGGCGCGGCACGCGCTGGCGAACTCCACGTTCAAGACGGTGGTCAAGGCGACCAAGACCGTCCAGAAGGCGACCAACGGGCGCACGTACACCTGGTACAACACCAACAAGCTGCTCGGCTCCTACAAGGGCGTGATAGGCATCAAGACCGGTACGGGCTCCAAGGCCGGCCCCTGCCTGGTCTTCGCGGCGACGCGTGACAAGCGCACGGTCGTCGGCGTGATACTCAACAGCTCCGACCGGTACCGGGACGCGACGAGGATGCTCGACTGGTCCTTCAAGCAGAAGACGGCCACCAAGGTGACCCTGCGCACGCTCCCGCCGGGGGCCCAGCGCGACTGACGCCGCGCGACTGACGCCGCGCGACCGGCTTCCCCGCGCCGCCCCGGGCCCGTCCCGGGGCGGCGCGGGCGTTCCGTCAGCCGCCCGTGACCGAGGCCGCGGCCTGGGCCCGGCCGCGCTCGAGGATGCGGGCGAAGGCGAAGTCGGCGGCGTCCAGGCCGGCCCGGCGGGCGGCGGTCTCGGAGGTGGTGACGTCCTTGCCGCTGGTGTAGCCGGAGATGGTGAAGTACGCGTAGCGGCCCAGCGCGTTGGCGGAGGTGCGGCACGTCACGCCGCCCCGGCAGAAGGTGGGCACGCCCGATCCGGGCAGCGAGGCGACGTTGGGCCGGGACTGCTCCTTGGCCTTCCGCGCGGCCCCGGCGTCGTCGAAGACCGCGACGCCGACGGTGACCGCCACCCCCTCGCGCGTGTACGTCACCCGGATCAGCTCGCGGCAGCCGTTGCCCGTCAGCACCGCGCCGAGCGCGCCCTGGGTGCCGGACGCGCAGTTCCCGGTGGAGGCCGTGGCGCCCTTGTCGTAGGCGCGGCCGTCGACCTTCATCGAGTCGCCGGGGAAGAGCGTGTCCGCGCCGAGCGGGGCGGTGTCCTTCTCGGCGCTGGAGAGGAAGTCCCGCGGGTCCGGCGGCGGGGGAGGGGGCTCGGAGGAGAAGGTGGGCTCCGGCTGCTCCGGTCCGGGCGGCGGCGCCTCGGCGGCCGACGGCGTCGGGGAGTCCGAGGCGGCGGCGGAGGGCCCGGAGCCCGAACCGTCCTCGTTGACGACGGCGACCGCCACGATCGCGGCGACGACGGCCGTGGCCACCGCCCCGCCGCCGGTCATCAGCCAGCGGCGGCGCCGGGCGCGGGCGCGCTCGCTCCGCTCGGCCAGCGCCGCCCAGTCCGGTGTGGACGGGTCCGACGGCCCGGGTGGTCCCGAAGGCCCCGGCCGCCCGAACGGCCCCGACGGACCGGACTGCCCCGACGGTCCTCCCGGGCCCCAGCCCGGTCCCCCCTGCCCAAAGCTCATGGACGCACATCCTATTCGCTTCCCGCCGGCAGCCGGCGGGAAGATCGGCGGGGCCCGGTGGGGCGCTCGGCGGGCACCCCCCGGGGGGGCCGCGGGGCACCCGCCGGAGGAGGGGCGTTTTGACCCGTGCGGAGGACGGCCGGTATCCTGCTGGTTCGTTGTGCGTATTGGCTTGCTCGTTCTCACGTGAGAGGCCGCTACGCCTGGTCCACCAGGACGATGACCAGCGACCCGCACCGGCTTGCGTCACCGGAGTGCGGTCAGGGCTGTCGTGATCTCCGGTGACCTTGTCAGGAAACACTCACTGAAGAAGCGAAGGCTACGACCGTGCGTACGTACAGCCCCAAGCCCGGCGACGTCCAGCGCCAGTGGCACGTCATCGACGCCACCGACGTCGTCCTGGGCCGTCTGGCCTCCCAGGCCGCCACCCTTCTGAGGGGCAAGCACAAGCCGGTGTACGCGCCGCACGTTGACGCTGGTGACTTCGTCATCATCATCAACGCCGACAAGGTGCACCTCTCCGGCAACAAGCGGACCCAGAAGCTGGCCTACCGCCACTCCGGCTACCCCGGCGGTCTGCGGTCCGTCCGCTACGACGACCTGCTGAAGAACAACCCGGAGAAGGCCGTGGAGAAGGCCATCAAGGGCATGCTCCCGAAGAACTCCCTGGGCCGCCAGATGCTCTCGAAGCTGAAGGTCTACGCGGGCGAGAACCACCCGCACGCCGCCCAGCAGCCGGTCCCGTTCGAGATCACCCAGGTCGCGCAGTAGTCCGGCCACAACCAAGACTGAAGAGAGCTGAGGAGAACCGTGGCCGAGACCACCGCCGAGACCCCGATCG
>NZ_JBKJFM010000046.1:0-36876 GCF_046614825.1 Streptomyces nanhaiensis | reverse complement strand
CGCGCGGAGGCGCGCCGCGACCCCGGCGAGAAGCCGGGGAGGCCCGGAGCCGGAAGGACGTCCGCGGCGGCTGCGGCGGCCGGACCGGCCCCCCGCCGCGGGCGCCTCCTCGCGGTCCTGGCGCTCCTCGTGCTGACCGCCCTGGCCGCCTCCGCCGTCCTCGGCCTGCGCCACCGCGAGGCCGAACTCACCCGCCAGGCAAGCTCGGAGGCCCTGGCCGCGGCCCGCAAGGCGGCGCCGGTGATCCTCTCGTACCACCACAAGCGCCTGGACCGCGACTTCGCGGCGGCCCGCAAGCACCTCACCGGCTCCTTCCGCGACGAGTACGAGAGGACGACCGCCAAGGTGGTCGCGCCGACGGCCGAGAAGTACAAGGGGATCGTCAAGGCGACGGTCGCCGGGCCCGAGAGCGGCGCCCCGGCGGCGTCCGTCGTCTCCTCCTCGCCGGACAGGGTGGTCGTCCTGCTCTTCGTCAACCAGGTCACCGAGAGCACTCAGGTCTCCGGCGGCTCCCGGCTGGACCTCAACCGCGTCCGCATGACCCTCACCCGCACGCCCCAGGGCTGGAAGGTGAGCGCGGTCGACGCCCTGTAGCCCGGAGCCCCCGGCGGCCGTCCCGTGGTCGCCTCAGCGGCCTGCGCGCCGGCGGGAGCGCTGCAGGGAGACGACGAGGACCGCGATCACCAGGACCGCGACACCGATGAACAGCAGGTAGAGCAGTCCCTCCACCACCGCGCCGAGCACCCCCAGAACGGCCGCGACGAGGAGCAGGAAGAGGAATAGCGCCATGTCGTCTGTGCCTCCTTCAAACCGTCTTCACCGTCGCCCGGCCGTCCGGCGATCCGGCCGCCCGGCCGTTCAGCCGCGCGCCAGCCGCCGCTCGCCCGCGGAGCCCGGGCGGTAGGCGATGCCGTAGTGCCGGAAGACCGGCTCCTCCTCCTCGGCCGACAGCACGTCGTCGGTGCCGATGGAGGGAGCCTTCTTCACCAGCGCCTTGTCGTACCGGACCCTGATGTAGTCCGGCCCGGCGACCGCCTCGTCCAGGGGCACGAACACCAGCCGCTGGCGGGTGGGCAGCCCGGTCCGGACGGTGACCATGGCGGGTTCGTCGGTCGCCGTGTCGGTGTACACGGCCTCCAGCGGGCCGACCTTGTGCCCCGTCGCGTCGACGACGTCGCGGCCGCGCCACTCGCGGATGTCTGCTGGACGGATCATCGCTCAGCTCCCTGGGCGGAGTCGGCCTCCAAGCCGCCGCGCCACCGGCGACCCGGCTCCGAGCCCATGCTACGCCGAAGCGACTTTTCCGGCACAAGGGAGCTTTTCCCCCTCAATGATCCCGGGCAGCAGGGGAGGACGCGGAACCTCCCGGGAGACGGCGGGAGAAAGGAGAGGCGCCCCGGCCGATCGAACGGCCGGGGCGCCGAACCCGCCCGCCGGGTCCGCCGCGGCAGACCCGGTGAGTAGGCCGTGTGGGACTCGAACCCACAACCAATGGATTAAAAGTCCACTGCTCTGCCAATTGAGCTAACGGCCCGCCCCCGAAGCATAGCCCGGAGAGGCGCCGCGCTTCGAAGGCATTGCCACAGTGTGACGGCACGTCGCGTCGTATCCGCGCCCGGACGGCCGGGCGCACCCGGGCGGACAGGTCGCGGAACCGGAGGGAAACCGGACCCGAAGCCGGACCCGAAGCCGGAAGGGGCCCGCTCCGAAGCGGTGCTTCGGAGCGGGCCCCTGGGTGTCTTCCGGCCGTCAGGCGTCAGCCGTTGCGCTTCCAGCGCGGCTTGTCCGCACGGCGGTCGAACGAGCGGCCGCCGCCGCGGTGGTCGCCGCCCTGGTGCCCACCGCCCTGGTAGCCGCCGCCGCGGTGGTCGTCACGGCGGCCGTACGGGCGGCGGTCGTCACGGTCCCGGTCGCGGTTGAAGGGACGGCGGTCGTCGCGGTCCCGGTTGAACGGGCGGTCGCCGCCGCCGCGGTGGCCGAACTCGCGCCGGTCGTTGTCGCGGCGGAAGCCGCCCCGGTCGTCACGGCGGTCGCGGTTGAACGGACGGCGCTCGTCGCGGTCGCCCCGGTCGTCGCGCCGGTCCCGGTTGAACGGGCGCCGGTCGCCGCGGTCGTCACGGCGGTCGTCGCGGTCGCGGTCGCGGCCGTACGGGCGGCGGTCGTCACGGTCCCGGTCGCGGTCGCGGTCGCGGCGGAAGTTGCCCCGCTCGTCGCGGCGCTCGTACGACCGCTCCTCGCGCGCCCGGCGCGCCTCGGCCTCGGCCTTCGCCTCCGCCGCGTCGGCCTCGGCGGTGAACTCGGCCACAGCGGCCTCGGTCGCCTCGGCGACCGCGGCGACGGCCGCCTCCGGGTCGTCGCCCCGCTCACGGGCGGCGCGCGCCGACAGCTTGTCGGCCTCCTCGCGCAGCTCGGCGGCGCGGCGCTGCGCGCGCTCGAGCTGCCGGGTGATCTCGGCCACCTCGCGCTCGGCCTGCTTGGCGGCGTTCAGCGCCGACTCGGCCTGCACCTCGGTCAGCGACCGGGCGCCGGTGATCTCCACCACGTCCTCGTCGAAGGCGTCGCCGCGGCCGATGACGTGGCGCGAGGCGTCCACGCCCGCGTCCTCCATCAGCCGGAAGATCTGCCGCCGCTGGTGCGGCAGCGCCAGCGAGACGACCGTGCCGGAGCGGCCCGCGCGGGCGGTGCGGCCGGAGCGGTGCAGGTAGTCCTTGTGGTCACCGGCCGGGTCCACGTTGAGCACCAGGTCGATGTCGTCGACGTGGATGCCGCGCGCGGCGACGTCGGTGGCGACCAGCACGTTGACGCGGCCGTCCTTGAAGTCGGCCAGCGTCCGGGTGCGCAGGCCCTGCGTCATGCCGCCGTGCAGCGCGTCCGCCCGCACGCCCGCCTCGCGCAGCTGCTCGGCCACGCGGTCGGCGCCGAGCTGGGTGCGGACGAAGACGATGGTGCGGCCCTTGCGCGCGGCGATGGCGGCGGTGACCGGCGCCTTGTCGCGCGGCTTCACGATCAGCACGTGGTGGCTCATAGTCGTGACCGCGCCCTGGGCGGCGTCCACCTCGTGGTGGACGGGGTCGACGAGGTAGCGGCGCACCAGGGTGTCGATCTCGTTCTCCAGCGTGGCGGAGAACAGCATCCGCTGGCCGCCGGCCGGCACCAGGTCGAGCAGCTCGGTGACCTCGGGCAGGAAGCCCAGGTCGGCCATCTGGTCGGCCTCGTCCAGGATCGCGGTCTCCACGTCGTCCAGCGAGCAGGCGCCGCGGTTGATCAGGTCGCGCAGCCGGCCCGGGGTGGCGACGAGGACGTCGACGCCGCGCTCCAGGGCGGAGATCTGGTTGCCCATCGAGGTGCCGCCGCAGACGACCTTCAGCTTCAGGCCGAGGACGTCGCCGTACGGCTGGAGCGCGTCGCTGACCTGCATGGCCAGCTCACGGGTGGGGGTGAGGATGACGCCGCGGGGGCGCTTGCGCTCGGTGCGCCCGCCGGCCAGGCGGGCCAGCAGCGGCAGGCCGAAGCTGAGCGTCTTGCCGGAGCCGGTGCGGCCGCGGCCGAGGACGTCCTTGCCCTCCAGCGCGTCCGGGATGGTCGCGGCCTGGATCGGGAACGGGACGGTGACGCCGTTGTGCGCGAGCTTGCGGACGATCTCGCCGGGCAGGCCGAGATCGGCGAACGTGGTCGTCGGCTCGTCCTCGGGCAGGACGACGTCGGGGGTGGTCACAGACATGCGGAAACAAACCTCTCGGAGTCACATGGCACGCGCCCGCAACTCCGTGTTTTCGCATAAGACCGCCTCGATGCGGTCAGCCACGGCTCAGGTGAGGAACGCGCCACACGGCGCGCTACTGATTCACGGCGCCGGGCAAATGGGAGCAAACGATCTGCCACCATACGACCTCCCCTCCCCGAGCGCAAATCCCTTGTCCGCGCTGCCGATGGGGTGGGAGGAGCGGCGGTGGCGACCGCCTGCGGTGAAGTCTACCGGTCCACGGGGCCGAAGCGTTCGCCCGAGTCCTGCGGGCCGCCGGATCCGTGGATGTCGTACGAGGAGTGAACGACGGACGGCCCTCCGTTCATTCCGTACCGCTCCGACAGCCCGGGAAGCCCCTCCGCACCGGCGTCCGCCCCCTCGCCGGGACCGTCCTCCGCGCCGCCGCCCCCGCCGTCGCCGTCACCTCCGCCGCTCCCGCCGCTCCCGCCGCTCCCATGCGACGGGGTGGGCTCGGCGGTCGGGGCCGTGGGGTCCGCGGGCGGCGGCGCGGCCGTGCGCGAGGGGGTGGCCGGGGCGGTCGTCCGCCCCCCGCCGGTGCCCGAACTCGCCGAGGGGGAGGGCTTCTTCGGACGCGGAGCGCCCGCCGACGGGACGGTGGGGGACGTCGAGGGGGAGGAGGACGGGCCGGAGGCCCGCCTCGAGGGCCCGTCCTCGCCGCCGCCCCGGTCCTTCCGCCCACCCTGCCCTCCGTGTTCTCCGTGCTCCGCGCCCCGCTGCCCGCCCCCGCCGCGCGGGGCCACCGCACTGCCCGGCCGCGGGTCGCCGGCGTCCCTGGAGACCCGGTGCCCGGCCGGCTGCCGCCCGTCGCCCTCGCCCTCGCCGCCGGAGGAGCCGACCGTCATGCAGCCGCTGAGGGTGGCCAGCAGCAGGGCGCCGGCGGCCGTACGCACGCTCGTGCGGGCATCCGTACGAGCGGGCACGCGGGCGTGCTTGCGGGCGGGTTCGCGGGTGGCTTCGCGGCGGGCGGGGCGGGACGGGCGCACTGGCGGCACCTCCGGGAGGCGGGGATCGGGCGGGCTCCCCCTGCCCAACTCCCGTCAGCCCGACAGGTAACGCGTCAGCTCCAGACCCGCCCACACCGCCCCCAGGGCGACCGGCGGCGTGACGGCCGCGTTCGCCAGCGCCGCCCGCCCGTGACCGCGTTCGGCCAGCCGCAGCGTCTCGTAGGAGAAGGTCGAGTAGGTCGTCAGCGCACCGCACAGCCCCGTACCGAGCAGCGCGGCGGCCCCCGGCCCCGCCGCTCCCGCCCCGACGGTCCCGGTCACCAGACCCAGCAGCAGGCTGCCGGCGGCGTTGACGGTGAGGGTGCCCCAGGGGAAGAGCGACTCGTGCCGCGACTGCACCGCGCGGTCCACCGCGTACCGCAGGCACGCGCCCGCCGCGCCGCCGAGCGCCACCAGGAGCCAGCTCACCGCGGAAGCCGGCTCACCGCGCCACCGCCGCCCGGGTCGCGGCGGTGGCCGCCCACACGGCGCCGAGGGCGGCGGCCAGGGTGGCGCCCAGGTACAGCAGCGCGGTGCCCACGGCACCCTCCTCCAGCAGCCGTACGGCGTCGAGCGCGTACGCGGAGACGGTGGTGAAGCCGCCCAGGACCCCCGTGCCCAGGAAGGGCCGCGCCAGCGGGTGGCGCGGCCGCGTCCCGCCGGGCCCCCTCCCGCCGGGTGCTCTCCCGCCGGGCTCCTCCAGCAGCGCCATCAGCACGCCGATCAGCGCGCACCCGACCACGTTGACGGCGAGGACGGCCCAGGGGAAGCCGCCGGGCGCCGCGGGCCACAGCAGCGTCAGGCCGTAGCGGGCGCAGGCGCCGAGCGCACCGCCCGCCGCGACGGCGGCGAGGACGGCCACCGCGTGCGCCCCGGCGGTCTCGGCGCGGTGGGCGGGTACGCGCAGGTCGACGTCGGGGTCGACCACCCCGTCGTCCGGGACCTCCCCCGGAACTCCGCTCACGCGTATCCCAGGTCGTGCAGCCGCTCGTCGTCGATGCCGAAGTGGTGGGCGATCTCGTGCACCACCGTGATCTCCACCTCCTCGACGACCATCTGCCGGTCTCCGCCGTCGCGCTCGCACATCCGCAGGGTCGGTCCGCGGTAGACGGTGATCCGGTCCGGCAGGACGCCCGCGTACCACTCGCCGCGCTCGGTCAGCGGCGTGCCCTCGTAGAGCCCGAGCAGTTCGGGATCCTCGGCGGGCGGCTCGTCCTCCACGAACACCGCCACGTTGTCCATGAGCCGCGTCAGCTCCGGCGGGATCCGGTCGAGCGCCTCGGCCACCAGTTCCTCGAACTCCTCGCGCGTCATCTCCAGCACGCGCCCATTGTCCGCCACGGCGCGCGGACGACGCACGGAGCGGTGCGCGAATCGGGGCACGGAGCAGAGCAAGGAGCAGGGCACAAAGCGGGGCACGGAGCGGCGTACCGGACAGCCGCCGTACGACGCCGTACGGCCGCCGCATAGTCGCCAACCGGACGGGCATATGGCACGGCATGAGCCGAGAACCCCTCCGGCCGCTCCGGGCTCCCGCCCGCTGGGCCGCAGCCGTTCCCCGTGCTCTGCGGCGCCGCCTCCGGGCGCACCGGCCCGCGCCGGTGTACTCCCTGAGCCACGCCCCCCATCCGTACGCCCGCGCGCTCGCGCTGGTCGCCGTCACACTGCTCGGCGCCTGGCTGGGACTGCTCGTCGTGGGCAGCGTGAAGACCGCCGTGGGGCCGGTGGACACCCGGATGTCGCTGCGCCCCTCGCTCACCGGGGGCACCGAGATCAGCGTGCCGCCGCTGGGCGCGCTCGAACTGGACAGCCACCTCGCACCGCTCGCCCTGGACGTCGACATCGACCAGCTCAACCCCGAGCGCGCCCAGGCGCTGATAGACCGCCCGGAACGGATCAGCGGCCTGGAGGGGCAGATCACCCGCGATGTGCAGTCCGGCACACGGGACCTGGCGGTGAAGGCCTCCGTCGCGGCGGTCGCCGGCGCCACGGCACTCGGCCTGGCCGTCTACCGGCGCCCCCGGCGCGCGCTCGCGGCGGGCGGCCTCGCGCTCGCGCTCCTGGCGGCCTCCGGCGCGAGCGCCTACGCCACGTGGAACCCGAAGTCGCTGCTGGAGCCGAAGTTCTCCGGACTGCTGGCCAGCGCCCCCAGCGTGGTGGGCAACGCGCGCAGCATCGTCACCGAGTTCGACGTCTACCAGCAGGAACTGGCTCGCCTGGTCACCAACGTCACCAAGCTCTACGACGCCACGTCCACGCTCCCCGCCTACCAGCCGGACCCCAGCACCATCCGCGTGCTGCACGTCTCCGACATCCACCTCAACCCGGCCGCGTGGCACATCATCAGATCGCTGGTCGAGCAGTACGACATCGACGTGATCATCGACGCGGGCGACACCATGGACCACGGCACCGCCGCCGAGAACGGCTTCCTGGACCCGGTCGAGGACCTCGGCGCGCCGTACGTGTGGGTGCGCGGCAACCACGACTCGCGCACCACCCAGGAGTACATCGAGGAACTGGACAACACCCACGTCCTGGACGACGGGAAGCCGGTGAGCGTGGGCGGTCTGCGGATCGCGGGCATCGGCGACCCGCAGTTCACCCCGGACCGCTCGGTGGTCGCCGAGGGCGACCCGGCCGAGCGAGCCGCGGGCCGGAAGCTGTCCGCGGCCCTGCGCAAGAGCGCGGAGGCGGGCAGGCCGGTGCACATCGCCGTCGCGCACAACCCGGTGGCGGCCCAGCAGACGGACGGTGACGTGCCCCTGGTGCTGGCCGGCCACGTCCACCGGCGGGAGGCCCGGGTGATGGAGGAGGGCACCCGGCTGATGATCGAGGGCTCCACGGGCGGCGGCGGGCTGCGGGCCGTGGAGGGCGACGAGCCGCAGAAGGTGATGACCTCGGTGCTCTACCTGGACCGGGACACCAAGCGGCTCCAGGCGTGGGACGAGATCACCCTGGGCGGCCTGGGCCTGACGACGGCCGAGGTCAGCCGCCATCTGCCGGAGGACGTGGAGCCGGGCGGCTCCCCGTCCCCGTCTCCGTCCGGCTCCCCGTCCGGGTCCCCCTCCTCCCCGGCACCGTCCCCGTCCCGGTCGCCGTCCGGGGAGCCCGCGGGACAGCCCGCCGGTTAGCCCGCCGGACGGCCCGCCCGGGCCCCGCCGGAAATCCGTTTTGGCGATCCGTCCCGCCATCCCATATGCTTCTCACGTCCCCGACGCGCTGAGAAGCGCCCAGGTGGGCCATCAGCCCTCATCGTCTAGTGGCCCAGGACGCCGCCCTTTCAAGGCGGTAGCACGGGTTCGAATCCCGTTGGGGGCACGCACAACCTGTGCGAGACTGGTGCTCGTACATCGCTTGGTCCTGTGGAGCAGTTTGGAGTGCTCGCCACCCTGTCAAGGTGGAGGCCGCGGGTTCAAATCCCGTCAGGACCGCTGCGGCTGGGTAGCTCAGTTGGTACGAGCGTCCGCCTGAAAAGCGGAAGGTCGCCGGTTCGACCCCGGCCCCAGCCACCGCAGATGAAAGCCCCGCCCCGGGTCTCCGGAGCGGGGCTTTCACCGTTTCCCCCCCCAACCCGTACGCCGACGGAGATCAGGCACCGAGGTCAGCGCTGCAGGCCGAGGATCAGCCGGACGGCATCCTCCACACGACGCAGTTCGCCCGGGGCCGGCAGCCCGAGCTTCCTCCGAAGCCGCGGCTTGGCCACGGCGTGAAGGTCCGCACAGTTCACATACGACTCGTCGCACTTCGTCAGGCCCGCGTCAGACCCGATCGGGACATGGGTGGCCTGCGGGCCGGCCGGCTGTATCACTTGATCGCGGTTCCGGTCGCGTTCGCCGCCGGACAGGCCCGTCCGGCCGCCGGAAAACCGGAGGCGGTGCGGGGCGGGGCGGTGGCAGGGTGGGGCCATGACGCCTGGAGATCTCGCGGGACTGTTCGCCGAGCCGCAGCGGCTGCGTGCCTTCGCCGCACTGGTGCTGGGGGCCGGAAGCGTGCCGGAGGTGGCCTCGTCCGCCGGGCTGTCCGTACGCGAGGCCGCGGTCGCCGTGCGGCGGCTGCGGGACGGCGGGGTCGTCGTCGGGGGAGACGGCGGGGACGGGGGCGGCGGAGACGCCGGGCTGCGCGTCGAGGCCGGGCGGTTCCGGGAGCTCGCCCGCGCCCGGAGCGCGGAGAGGAGCGGGGTGAGCGGGGAGGCGGAGGCCGCCGGGGAGCCGCTCCACCGGTCCGTACGAGGCGGGCGCATCGTCCATCTGCCGGCCAGGAAGGGCAGACGGCTGCCGGTGCTGGAGCACGTGGTGGCGCGCTCCTTCGAGACCGGCCGGGTCTACGGCGAGCGCGAGGTGGACGACCGGCTGCGCACGTGGTGCGAGGGCGGGGCCACCGACCACGTGACGGTGCGCCGCTACCTGGTCGACGAGTGCCTGCTCAGACGCGAGGACGGCCGGTACTGGCGTCCCTGATCCACCGCCGGCCGGGCCGCGGCCGCGGGCCGGGTCAGGAGCCGCCGTCCCGGCCGCCCGGGTGCCGGTGGCGCCGGAGCCAGAAGACGGCGCAGGAGACGACCGCCCAGGCGGTCAGCACCAGGTAGGGCTGCACGTGCAGGTGGTCGGGGAAGTAGACGGCCGTGTGCTGGGCGTTGACGGAGGCCCCCGGCGGGAGCCAGCGGCCGACGGTGCCCAGCAGTGAGGGCAGCAGGGGCCAGGAGACCGCTCCTCCGGAGGAGGGGTTGCCGATGAGGACCATCAGGCCCCAGGTGGGGAGCATGGCCCAGCGCCCGATCAGCGCCTGGAACATGGTGAAGACCATGCCCGAGGTGAACATGGTCAGGGCGAGAATCATCCAGGAGTGGACGAAGGGGAAGTCGACCGCGTTCAGCAGCCAGTCCACGGCCGCGGCGATGGCGAAGCCGCCGAGCAGCGAGTAGGCGGCCGTGAAGGCGATCCGCTCGGAGGGGTTCAGGTCCCTGGCGTGGACGCTCATCTGGATGGCCCCGATGAAGCCGGTGACCACCGCCGCGAGGGTGACGTAGAAGAGGGCCAGGCCGCGCGGGTCGCCCGGGTCCAGCGGCTTGGCGTCCCGCACCGCCACCCGCAGCCCGGTCTCCTCGCCCACCGAGCGGGCGGCCTCGGTCAGCAGCTCCGCGACGGAGGCGCCCGAGGCGCTGGAGACCTCCAGTACCGGCTGCTCCCGGCCGGGGTCGGCGGGGATGCGCAGCACGGCGAAGACCCGCTGCGACTCCAGTGCCTCGCCCGCCGCGGCGGCGGTGGGGTACTCGTGCAGTTCCAGGGAGGAGCGCAGGTCCTCGCCCACGGCGTCGGCGAAGGTCTCCGCGCGCTCCCGGTGGGCCGCGGCGCTCTCGGTGGCGCCGACGACCGCGACGGGGATGCGGCGCGGGGTGGGGTCGGCCATGGCGTAGGTGTACGAGCCGGCGAAGAGCCCGGCCGCGACGGCGATGAGCAGCGACAGCACGGTGGCGAGCAGGAAGGGCGACTCCTTGAAGCGCCTCCACCATCCGGCGGCACCCCCGCTTCGACGGCCCTCTCCGGTTCCCCGCCCGGCGCGGGCATCATGAGAGCCGTGCGCGGTGCGCGAGCCGTGGGAACCGTCCGAGCCGCCGGGGCCGCCCGAGTCGCCGGGGCGGCCGGTACGGGCGGGACCTCCGGGCTCTTCGGGTCCGTCGGGGAGGGGATGGCGCCGGTCGCTCATGCGCTCACCCTAGACAGTCATTTCACCCACAACGCCGCACACCGGTCACGGGAGGCGGTGAATTGATTCGCCCGGCACTCGGTGCGGGTGCGATCCTGGAGGCCGTATGTCCACTGTGTCTGATCCCAGCCTCCCCGCCGTCCTGGAACGACTGCCCGAGCTGATGCTGCGCGACCAGCAGCGGCTCGGCCGCCGACTGGAGGGCGTCCGCCGCATCCGCAAGCCGGAGGCGCGGCGCGCCGTGCTCGCGGAGATCGCCGCCGAGGTCGAGCGCGCCGAGCTGCGCGTGGCCGCCCGGCGGGACGCCGTTCCGGCGATCGACTACCCCGAGCAGCTCCCCGTCAGCCAGAAGAAGGACGAGATCCTCGAGGCGATCCGCGACAACCAGGTCGTGATCGTCGCGGGCGAGACCGGCTCCGGCAAGACCACCCAGATCCCCAAGATCTGCCTGGAGCTCGGGCGCGGGGTGAAGGGGCTGATCGGGCACACCCAGCCGCGCCGGATCGCGGCCCGCACGGTGGCCGAGCGCGTCGCCGAGGAGCTGCGCACCCCGCTGGGCGAGGCGGTGGGCTGGAAGGTCCGCTTCACCGACCAGGTGGGCGAGGACACCCTGGTCAAGCTGATGACGGACGGCATCCTGCTGGCCGAGATCCAGACCGACCGCGAGCTGCGCCGGTACGACACGATCATCATCGACGAGGCGCACGAACGCAGCCTCAACATCGACTTCCTGCTGGGCTACCTCGCCCGGCTGCTGCCCCGCCGCCCGGACCTCAAGGTCGTCATCACCTCCGCGACGATCGACCCCGAGCGCTTCTCCCGCCACTTCGGCGACGCCCCGATCGTCGAGGTGTCCGGCCGTACGTACCCGGTGGAGGTCCGCTACCGGCCGCTGCTGGAGGAGGAGGGCGACAACCCCGACCGGGACCAGGTCACCGCGATCTGCGAGGCGGTCGACGAGCTCCAGGCCGAGGGACCGGGCGACATCCTGGTCTTCCTCTCCGGCGAGCGGGAGATCCGCGACGCCGCCGACGCGCTGAACAAGCGGAATCTGCGTTCGACCGAGGTGCTGCCGCTGTACGCGCGGCTGTCGCACGCCGAGCAGCACCGGGTGTTCCAGAAACACGGCGGGCGGCGGATCGTGCTGGCCACCAACGTCGCCGAGACGTCGCTGACCGTCCCCGGCATCAAGTACGTCGTCGACACCGGCACCGCCCGCATCTCCCGCTACAGCCACCGCACCAAGGTCCAGCGGCTGCCGATCGAGCCGGTCTCGCAGGCCAGCGCCAACCAGCGCAAGGGCCGCTGCGGCCGCACCTCGGACGGCATCTGCGTCCGGCTGTACTCCGAGGAGGACTTCCTCTCCCGCCCGGAGTTCACCGACCCGGAGATCCTGCGCACCAACCTGGCCTCCGTCATCCTCCAGATGACCGCCGCCGGGCTCGGCGACATCGAGCGCTTCCCCTTCATCGACCCGCCCGACCACCGCAGCATCAAGGCCGGTGTGCAGCTGCTGGAGGAGCTGGGCGCGCTCGACCCCAGGCAGAAGGACCCGCGCAAGCGCCTGACGGAGACGGGACGGAAGCTGGCGCAGTTCCCCGTCGACCCGCGGCTGGCGCGGATGGTGCTGGAGGCCGACCGCAACGGCTGCGTCCGCGAGGTCATGGTGATCGCCGCGGCGCTGTCCATCCAGGACCCGCGCGAGCGCCCCGCCGACAAGCAGCAGCAGGCCGACCAGCAGCACGCCCGGTTCCGCGACGAGAACAGCGACTTCCTCGCCCTGCTCAACCTGTGGCGCTACGTGCGCGAGCGGCAGAAGGAGCTCTCCTCCTCGGCCTTCCGCCGCATGTGCAGGTCCGAGTTCCTCAACTACCTGCGCATACGCGAGTGGCAGGACATCTACGTCCAGCTCCGCCAGGTCGCCAAGTCCATGGGCGTCCACATGAACGACAAGGACGCGGACGCCGACCGCGTCCACCAGTCGCTGCTGGCGGGCCTGCTGTCGCACATCGGGCTCAAGGACGTCAAGGAGAGCGGCAAGAGCTCCCCGGGGGAGAGCGCGCGGGAGAGCGCGAAGGGCAACGAGTACCTGGGCGCGCGCAGCGCCAGGTTCGCCGTCTTCCCCGGCTCCGCGCTGTTCAGGAAGCCGCCGCGCTGGATCATGTCGGCCGAGCTGGTGGAGACCTCGCGGCTGTGGGCGCGGGTCAACGCGAAGATCGACCCGGACTGGATCGAGCCGCTCGCCGGCCATCTGGTCAGGCGCACCTACAGCGAGCCGCACTGGGAGCAGAAGCAGGCGGCGGTGATGGCCTACGAGAAGGTGACGCTGTACGGCGTGCCCGTCGTGGCCCAGCGCAAGGTGAACTACGGGCGCATCGACCCGGAGACCTGCCGCGAGCTGTTCATCCGCAACGCCCTGGTGGAGGGCGACTGGCGCACCCACCACCAGTTCTTCCACGACAACCGCAGGCTGCTGGGCGAGGTGGAGGAGCTGGAGCACCGGGCCCGCCGCCGCGACATCCTCGTCGACGACGAGACGCTGTTCGACTTCTACGACCGGCGCATCCCCGAACACGTCGTCTCCGGCGCGCACTTCGACTCCTGGTGGAAGCACAGGCGCCAGGAGGAGCCGGACCTGCTCAACTTCGAGAAGTCCATGCTCATCAACGAGCGGGCCGGGCGGGTCACCAAGGACGACTACCCCGACACCTGGCGCCAGGGCAGGCTGAGGTTCCGGGTGACGTACCAGTTCGAGCCGGGCGCGGACGCCGACGGCGTCACCGTCCACATCCCCCTGCAGGTACTCAACCAGGCCGTCTCCGAGGGCTTCGACTGGCAGATCCCGGGGCTCCGCGCGGATCTGGTCACCGAGCTGATCCGCTCGCTGCCCAAGCCGATCCGCCGCAACTACGTCCCCGCCCCCGACTTCGCCCGGCGCTTCCTGGACGCCGTCGCCGGACAGGACGGCGGCATCCCCCAGGACACGCTGGACCAGCCCCTGACGGCCGTGCTGGCGCGGGAGCTGACGCGGATGACGGGGGTACGGGTGACCCCGGAGGACTTCGACCTCTCCAAGGTCCCCGACCACCTGAAGATCACCTTCCGGGTCGTGGACGAGCGCCGCCGCAAGGTGTCCGGCGACGCCGAGGGCAAGGACCTGGAGGAGCTGAGGGACACCCTGCGGCCGCGCACCCGGGCCGCGCTGTCCAAGGCGTTCGACTCCGCCCGGGAGAAGGGCGGTGAGGGCTCCGGCGCCGGCCTGGAGCAGCGCACCGGGCTGACCTCCTGGACCGTCGGCGCCCTGCCGCGCACCTTCGAGACGCGGCGGGCCGGCCAGCCGGTCAAGGCGTACCCGGCGCTGGTGGACGACGGCGGCTCGGTGTCCGTGAGGCTCTTCGACACCGAGGACGAGCAGCGCGAGGCGATGTGGCGCGGCACACGCCGCCTGATCCTGCTCAACCTCCCCTCCAATCCGGCCAAGTTCGCCCAGTCCAAGCTCACCAACCAGGACAGGCTCTCCCTCGCCGCCTCCCCGCACGGCAGCGTCCAGGCGCTGTTCGACGACTGCGTGGCGGCCGCCGCCGACCGGCTGATCGCGGCGCACGGCGGCCCGGCCTGGGACGAGGAGGGCTTCCGCAAGCTCTTCGACGCCGTGCGCGCCGACATCACCGACGCGACGGTGGCGACGGTGCGGCAGGTGCGCGAGGTGCTCGCCGCCCGGCAGTCGTGCGAGCGGCGGATGAAGTCGCCCCCGCTGTCGGGCAGTCCGACGCTGGCGCCGAACCTCGCGGATGTGCGGCAGCAGTTGACGGAGCTGGTCGGCCCGGGCTTCGTGACCGCCCACGGGGCCCGGCGCCTGCCGGACCTGCTGCGCTATCTGACGGCCGTGGACCGCCGTCTCCAGCAGCTCCCGACCAACGCCGACCGGGACCGCGCCCGGATGGCGAAGGTGAAGGAGATGCGGGACGAGTACGAGTGGCTGCTGGAGCAGTTCCCGCAGGGGCGGCCGGTGCCGCGGGAGGCCCGGGAGATCCGCTGGATGATCGAGGAACTGCGGGTCAGCTACTTCGCGCACGCCCTGGGCACGGCGTACCCGGTCTCGGACAAGCGCATCGTGAAGGCGGTGGACGCGGCGGCGCCGGCGGCCCGGTAGCGGGAGCGGCACTCTGGGTGAGTTCGCTTTGCGCCCCTGAGCTGCTGTAGAGTCCTTCTCGCAGCTCGGGGAGCGCCCCGGCTGCGGCTTCCAGGTCCTGTGGAGCAGTTTGGAGTGCTCGCCACCCTGTCAAGGTGGAGGCCGCGGGTTCAAATCCCGTCAGGACCGCATCGAGTGGCCCGGATCCCCAGCGGATCCGGGCCACTGGCCGTTTTGCGCGCTCCCGCGCCTCCCGGGCGCGCAGGCCGTCTTGACGGGGCCTCAGGCCGCGGGTACCCCTGCTACAGGGAGGTGGGCGCGATGCCGACGACTCCGGAGTATCCGCGGCACGAGACACGGGCCCTGCTGCGTGCCCATCTGTCCGCCGCGACGCGTTACGGCCACGCCACCCGGCACTGCCCGGTCTGCCACCGGCTGCAGCGGCTGGCGATGGAGCCGGCGGGTGAGCGCCCCGGCGGGCCGTCCGCGGCCCCTTCGTCCGTCCCGCGCCCGGAACCGCCCGCACCGCTCGTACGGCCCGTGCGGGACCCCGAGCCGCCCCGTCAGGCCCGGCCGGGTCTCACGGGGCCCGAGGGCGCCTGAGCGGACCTGACGGGCCCTCCGGTCGCGGCACCGCCCGCGCGACAGGGCGGCGGCCCGGCGGCGCACGAGCGGCCGTCGGCGGCGCACCGGCGCCCGGCCGAAGGTCCGATTGCGGGGCGTCATACGCTTATTTCCCATTACCGTACGGTAGTTGGGGCAGGCAAGACCTGCGCGATGTGACGGGAGTCACCGAATCGGTTGATCGGAGGAAGGAATTTAACCCCTTCCTACATCGGGTAAATTTAATATGTGCAATTGCACTGCACCCGAGCGCCCCTCCCAACGCCTCCGCACGCCCCCCGCCCGGGGCCCGCGGACGGGCCTCGCAGGGCCCTGCGGACACCCCCCGCCACCCCTGCGGCCCCTGCGGCCGGCGGCGGTGAACCGGGTACGGAGCAGGGCCGGTCGGAACACGACAGGGCCCCTTGCCCGGAACGGGTTCCGGGCAAGGGGCCCTGTCGGCGCGACGACGACGCGAAGAAGCGAGGGAGTACGCGGAGATCGCGCTGGACCCGGCGGAGCCCAGCGTGATCGACGTTCAGGCCGCGTGGGGGACACCGGCCCGAAAGGTGGTACGGAGTCGGGCGGCGAAGCGGGATGGGGGCCCCGTCACGCCCGATTCACGGGGTTTTTCAACCCTCGCTGCGCTGCTGCGGGATGCCCGCGAGCAGAGCGCGCACCTCCGCCTCGCGGTAGCGGCGGTGCCCTCCGAGCGTGCGGATGGACGTGAGCTTGCCTGCCTTGGCCCAGCGCGTGACCGTCTTCGGGTCCACACGGAACATGGTGGCAACCTCAGCCGGGGTCAGCAGCGGCTCGGCATCAGGGGTGCGAGCGGTCATGAGCGGCCTCCTCGGGAGAACCGAACCATCACGGTTCTTTCCTCTAAATTCTGCACCTTGACCCGCGTTGCCCGAAATGGCGGACGCGGGCCGAGTCGGTTATAGGACGAACGGCTTGTCCTCGGCACTACAACTACACCATCTGTCCAGCCACGTCGGCCAAACCGACGGAATTGCCCTCTCAGGTGTCCAACCTCGGCGGAAGCCGATGGACCGTGTCATAACGGACGGTCACTCCATCGTGACGATCGGTTACAACGTGAGCAGACCTCTCCAGCCCCCTGGAAAGAAGCGCAATACCGATGGATCCGACCTTAGTTGGACGGATGAAGCCCCCTCCGGACTCCTTGTCCTATTTTGGCACGAGAGATGTCCTTCAAGGCAAGACCCCGGTAAGTGCGGTCGGTCACCTTGGGGCGCCCTCGGCGCGAAGGCCCGGAACGGCCCGCAACGAACCGGTTCGCGGCAGACGGGGCACCCCGCGCCCCGGCGCCGAGCCCGCCGGACGACTCAACTGGCCAGCCCCCGGTGCCGTACCGCCCGCCAGCGCTCGGTCAGCCGCTCGTAGACCGCGCTCGCGCGCTCGCCGTCGCCCTCCCGCAGCGCCGCCAGCCCTTCCGCGGTGTCGGCCGCGGAGTGGTCCGAGGCCAGCTGCTCCTCCGGGATGGTATACACCAGTCCGCCGTAATCCAGCTCCACCATCGACCGCGGGTGGAACTCCTCCAGCCAGCGCCCGACGTCCACCAGCCCGTCGACCAGCGGGCTGTCCTCCAGCTCCTCGCGCAGCACCTTCAGCGCGCGTGCCACCCGCCGCCGTGCCTGCACCATCGGGGTGCGGTAGCGCAGGACGAGCCCCTCCCCCGCGCCGCCGGCGCCGCCGCCCGCCCCCTTGCCGTACTCGCGCTCCTCGTCCGCGAAGAGCACGAACCAGCGCACCGGCACGTGCCAGGTCGCCGAGCGGATCCACGGCCGGGCGTCCGGGTTCCGCTCCCGCCAGCGGTCGTAGTCCGCCGCCGCCTCGCGCCGCACCACCGGCGGCACCGCCGCGTCCAGCACCGGCGCCGGCAGCTCGTCGCCGAGTCCGGCCAGCGCCTGCCAGCCCCGCAGCCTGGTCCGCCAGGGGCAGACGCACAGCACCCCGTCCACCTCGGCCACGAAGGCGTCCGCGCTCTCGCGCACCGGCACCACCACGGGCGGCACCGGCACCAGGTCCGCCAGCGACCGGCGCAGCTCGTCCTGCGCCCCCGGCAGGCTCCCGCGGCGGGCGTAGCGGGCCCAGTGGGAGCGCTCCGGCTCGGGAAAGGCGGCCAGCGGCTCGTAGACCCGCAGGTAGGACGCGTACGGGACGGCCACCGGAGTAGTGAGGGCCAAGGGATTCTTCCTCCCGGAACAGCGGGCCGAGGGGGCGGACAACGGCAGTTCAATACCCTGATCGTGGCACCGCAACTGCACACCCGTACTCCCGGGGGCCGTCAGGCCGTACCCTCATGCCAACCGGCCCGCCCCGCGTCCCCCGCCACAAGCGGGAGGATGCTGGAAGGGCACCCCTCCGCGACATACAGGAGTCACCACCGTGACTGACGTACGTCCCGCCGTCAGCGTCGACGGACACCGAGACGGCTCAGAGAGCGCCGTGAGCGCGCAGCACACCACCGGTTCGGTCCTGCACACCCTGTTCCACTCCGAGCAGGGCGGCCACGAGCAGGTCGTCCTCTGCCAGGACCGCGAGACCGGCCTGAAGGCGGTCATCGCCATCCACTCCACGGCCCTGGGCCCGGCCCTGGGCGGGACCCGCTTCCACGCGTACGCCTCCGAGGAGAACCCGGAGGAGGCCGCCGTCAGGGACGCGCTCAACCTCGCCCGCGGCATGTCGTACAAGAACGCGCTCGCCGGGCTGGACCACGGCGGCGGCAAGGCCGTGATCATCGGTGACCCCGAGCAGCACAAGACCGAGGCCCTGCTGGAGGCCTACGGCCGCTTCGTCGCCTCCCTCGGCGGCCGCTACGTCACCGCCTGCGACGTCGGCACCTACGTCCAGGACATGGACGTGGTCTCGCGCACCTGCCGCTGGACGACCGGCCGCTCCCCCGAGAACGGCGGCGCCGGCGACTCCTCCGTGCTCACCGCCTTCGGCGTCTACCAGGGCATGCGCGCCAGCGCGAAGCACCTGTGGGGCGACGCCTCGCTGCGCGGGCGGAAGGTCGGCGTCGCGGGCGTCGGCAAGGTCGGCCGCCATCTGGTGGGCCACCTGCTCGACGAGGGCGCCGAGGTCCTGGTCACCGACGTGCGCCCCGAGGCGGTCGAGCACATCACGGCCGCGCACCCGGAGGTGGTGGCGGTCGCCGACACCGACGCGCTGATCCGCACCGAGGGCCTGGACGTGTACGCGCCCTGCGCGCTCGGCGGCGCCCTGAACGACGAGACGGTCGCCGTGCTCACCGCGAAGGTGGTCTGCGGCGCGGCCAACAACCAGCTCGCCCACCCGGGCGTCGAGAAGGACCTCGCCGACCGGGGCGTCCTCTACGCGCCCGACTACGTGGTGAACTCCGGCGGCGTGATCCAGGTCGCGGACGAGCTCCACGGTTTCGACTTCGCACGCGCGAAGGCGAAGGCCGAGAAGATCCACGGCACCACGCTGGCGATCTTCGAGCGCGCCGCGGCCGACGGCGTGCCGCCGGCGGTGGCGGCCGACCGCATCGCCGAGCAGCGGATGGCCGAGGCCCGCAGGGCCGGCGGCGGGAGCTGACCCGCGGTCCGGTCCGCCGGTTCTGACCCAGCGTCCACCGGGGCGTCACCCTCGGTGACGGGTGGTGGGGGAGACATCCCTCACCACCCCTGGGCGGGTGACCGGGCGGACAGAAGGTAAAATCGTCACTGACCAGCGGAGAAATGGTCACCAGGCAGGGCGGGCACCGGCCGTGTCGTGCGGGCGGCGTACCGTACGGCCACGGAAGCAGGTACCGTTGAAGCTCCACGGACGGTCTCTCGATAGACATCGAGGGTCCGCTCCGCATCGTGAACGCGTGTCAAGACTCTGGGGCCGTTGAGCCCCGTCGTTGAGGGGGTCGAGCCATGGGGCGCGGCCGGGCCAAGGCCAAGCAGACAAAGGTCGCCCGCCAGCTGAAGTACAACAGCGGTGGGACCGATCTTGCACGCCTGGCTGAGGAGCTGGGCGCATCGACATCGAGTCAGCCGCCGAACGGCGAGCGGTTCGAGGACGATGAGCTGGACGACCCGTACGCACGGTACGCGGATCTGTACAACGACGATGACGAGGACGCGGAGGGCGACGACCCGTCGGTCGACTCCCGCGGGTCCTCCTCACCGTCGAACCACCGACGCCGCGCCTGAGGACGTCGTCGTCCACTGAACAGAGCGGTCTCATACCGATAGCGGTCATCACCCGGTCCGGCAACCGCCGGACCGGGTTTTGATCCTGTCCGCCCCCGCCGCTCAGGCCGCGTAGTCCCCGGTGAGGGCGACGGCCTCGCCGCGGTCGCCGCGCTCGGTGACCTCTCCGGCGACCCAGGCGTCCACACCGCGCTCGCCCAGCAGGGACAGCGTGGCGCCGACCGACTCCGGCGGGACGACGGCGACCATGCCGACGCCCATGTTGAGGGTCTTCTCCAGCTCCGCGCGCTCGACCCCGCCGAGCTCGCCGACCGTCCGGAAGACCGCCGCCGGGCTCCAGGTGGAGCGGTCCACGGTGGCGTGCAGCCCGTCGGGCACGACACGCGCGAGGTTGCCCGCCAGTCCGCCGCCGGTGATGTGCGAGAAGGCGTGCACCTCGGTGGCCCTCGTCAGCGCCAGGCAGTCCAGCGAGTAGATCTTGGTGGGCTCCAGCAGTTCCTCGCCCAGCGTGCGGCCGAAGTCCTCGACGTGGCGGTCCAGCGACCATCCCGCCCGGTCGAAGAACACGTGCCGCACCAGCGAGTACCCGTTGGAGTGAAGACCGGAGGCGCCCATCGCGACGACCGCGTCGCCCGGGCGGATGCGGTCCGCGCCCAGGATCTCGTCGGCCTCCACGACGCCCGTGCCCGCGCCCGCCACGTCGTACTCGTCCGGGCCCATCAGGCCCGGGTGCTCGGCCGTCTCGCCGCCGACTAGTGCGCAGCCCGCCAGGACGCAGCCCTCGGCGATGCCCTTGACGATCGACGCGACCCGCTCGGGGACGACCTTGCCCACGCTGATGTAGTCGGTCATGAACAGCGGCTCGGCGCCGCAGACCACCAGGTCGTCCACGACCATCGCCACCAGGTCGTGGCCGATGGTGTCGTGGACGCCCATCCTCTGCGCGACGGCGACCTTGGTGCCCACGCCGTCGGTGGCCGAGGCCAGCAGCGGACGCCGGTAGCCCTTCAGCGCGGAGGCGTCGAAGAGGCCCGCGAAGCCGCCGAGGGCGCCGATGCTCTCGGGCCGGCGGGCCTTGCCCACCCACTCCTTCATCAGCGTGACGGCGCGGTCGCCCGCCTCGATGTCCACTCCGGCGGCGGCGTAGCTGGCGCCCCGGCCGGCCGGGGTCGGGTTCGTGGAGGTCATGGTCTTCCTCTGGGACGGACGGTGGCGCGGTGGCTCACCGGGACGGTCGGCGGCCGGTCGGCCCGCCGGAACGGCCGCCGGCGGGCCGGCAGGGCCGACGGGGTCAGGGCCTGCGCAGCGCGTCGGCCGCGCCGGGGCCGGCGAGCAGGCTCCGCACCCCGTCGGGGTCGGCGCTGGGCGCCTCGGCGTTCTCGGACTCCAGCAGGTGCTTGCCCAGCAGCCCGGGGTCCGGAAGCTCCATCGGGTACTCGCCGTCGAAGCAGGCCCGGCACAGGTTCGGCTTGGCGATCGTGGTCGCCTCGACCATGCCCTCCAGCGAGATGTACGCCAGGGAGTCCGCCCCCAGCGAGGTGCCGATCTCCTCGACCGACAGGCCGTTGGCGATCAGCTCGGCGCGGGTGGCGAAG
The DNA here is from genome assembly GCF_046614825.1 of Streptomyces nanhaiensis. NCBI lineage: Bacteria > Bacillati > Actinomycetota > Actinomycetes > Kitasatosporales > Streptomycetaceae > Streptomyces > Streptomyces nanhaiensis. The sequence continues at coordinate 15,901 of NZ_JBKJFM010000046.1, read as the reverse complement.
TCGATGCCGAAGAAGCACGGCCACTTGATGGGCGGCGAGCTGATCCGCACGTGGACCTCGGCCGCGCCCGCCTCGCGCAGCATCCGCACCAGGGCGCGCTGGGTGTTGCCGCGGACGATCGAGTCGTCCACGACCACCAGGCGCTTGCCGCGGATGACCTCCTTGAGGGGATTGAGCTTGAGGCGGATGCCGAGCTGGCGGATGGTCTGCGAGGGCTGGATGAACGTCCGGCCCACGTAGGAGTTCTTGACCAGGCCGCTGCCGTACGGGATGCCGCTGGCCTCGGCGTAGCCGACCGCGGCCGGGGTGCCGGACTCCGGGGTCGCTATGACCAGGTCCGCCTCGGCCGGCGCCTCGGCGGCCAGCCGGCGGCCCATCTCCACGCGGGAGAGGTAGACGTTGCGGCCCGCGATGTCGGTGTCGGGGCGCGCGAGGTAGACGTACTCGAAGACACAGCCCTTCGGCTTCGCATCCGCGAAGCGCTGGGTGCGCAGCCCGTCCTCGTCGATGGCGACCATCTCGCCGGGCTCGATCTCCCGGATGAAGGAGGCGCCGACGATGTCCAGGGCCGCGGTCTCGGAGGCCACCACCCAGCCGCGCTCCAGCCGGCCGAGCACCAGCGGGCGTATGCCCTGCGGGTCGCGGGCGGCGTAGAGGGTGTGCTCGTCCATGAAGACCAGGCTGAACGCGCCCTTGACCTCCGGCAGGACCCTGGGGGCGGCCTGCTCGACGGTGAGCGGCCTGCCCTCGTCGTCCACCTGGCCCGCCAGCAGGGCGGTGACCAGGTCGGTGTCGTTGGTGGCGGCGACCTGGGTGGCCCGGCCGCCCGTGCTGGGCAGCGCGGCGACCATCCCGGCCAGCTCGGCGGTGTTGACCAGGTTGCCGTTGTGGCCCAGCGCGATCGAGCCCTGGGCGGTGGCCCGGAAGGTGGGCTGGGCGTTCTCCCACACCGAGGCGCCGGTGGTGGAGTAGCGCGCGTGGCCGACCGCGATGTGGCCCTTGAGGGAGCCGAGGGAGGTTTCGTCGAAGACCTGGGAGACCAGGCCCATGTCCTTGAAGACGAGGATCTGGGAGCCGTTGCTCACCGCGATGCCCGCGGACTCCTGTCCCCGGTGCTGTAGCGCGTACAGCCCGAAATAGGTGAGCTTGGCGACCTCTTCCCCCGGGGCCCAGACTCCGAAGACGCCGCAGGCGTCCTGGGGGCCCTTCTCTCCGGGGAGCAGGTCGTGGTTGAGTCGTCCGTCACCACGTGGCACGCCACCGAGTCTAGGACAGGTCCCGCGGTGCTCAGTACCCGGGACCGCCGCTTCCCCGGGGCCCCGGCGGCCGTCCACCGCAGGTCATCACTCCAGTACAGGGAGGTGGTCGCGCAGATCGGCGCGCTCGCCGCTCGCTGTGAGATGCGCCGCATCCAGCTCCTTCAGCCAGTCGGTGCGGCCGGTCGCCAGCCGGATCCAGGTCAGCGGATCGGTCTCCACCACGTTCGGCGGGGTGCCGCGCGTGTGCCGCGGGCCCGCCACGCACTGGACGACCGCGAAGGGCGGGATCCGCACCTCCACCGAGGCGCCGGGCGCCTTGGCGGCCAGCGCGTCCGCCAGCAGCCGCACGGTCGTCGCCAGGGCCTGGCGGACCAGCGGGACGCGTACGCCGGTGGCCCGGGCGAGGTCGTCGCTGTGCACCACCAGCTCCAGCAGGCGGGTCACGGTGAAGTCCAGCGCCCGCATCGCGCCGAAGGAGTGCGGCAGCAGCACGTCCGCGCGCACCGCCTGCTCCAGCACCGGTTCCAGCTCCTCGACGGCGTCGTCCACCGCGCGGGCCGCGCTGTCGTACGCCAGCGCGTGCCTGCGGGTCGCCTCGTCGAGCTCGTGGGCGGCGCCGGCCACGGAGACCGCCCAGGTGTTCAGGTCCGTCTCCGGCGCGGTGGCCCGGGGCGGGGGCTCGGCGAGCAGCCGGGGCACCGCCTCGATCTGCCCGGCGATGTGGACCACCAGATGGCGTACGTCCCAGCCGGGCAGCCCGGAGGGCCGGGCCAGCTGGTCGGGGGTGAGACCGTGTACGGCGTTGCGCACGGCCTCCACCTGCCCGATGAGCCCGGCCCGCACCAGGGCCGGGTCGTACGTCCTGGGCTTGCGCTTCACCGGAGGCATGGCGTCAGAGTAGAACGCCGCGTGACCGCGGCAGGAGGTTACCCGCCGGTCGGGTGCCGGTGCGGATCAGCTCTCCCCCGGGTAGTCGCCCTTCGGGGGCAGGACGGTGTCCGTGCAGCCGCGCCGCTCGGCGACGTCCTCGGCGTAGGCGCGCAGGACCGGCTCCAGGTGGCGGGCCACGCCGTCGACGTAGGGCCAGGAGACGGTGAGGGTGTGCACGGCCGGCTCCCCGCCGCACACGGACGTGGCCCACAGGATCTTCCCGTCGGGGTCGTACCCGCCCCGGCCCGCGACGGCCGTCCGGTCGTCGCCGACGGGATCGGTCGAGACGCGTTCGGCGGCGTCCCCGAAGAAGCTCTCCGCGCTCATCCACCAGGTCTTGTCGTCCATGGAGGAGTTCTCCCGGAACCGGCGGTACTCCGGGTCCCGCGCGTATCGCCGGTACACCGCTCCCCGGGCCTCGCCCGTGACGCTCAGCAGGCAGCGCTCCTGCCACACGCGGTCGCCGGTACGGGCCTCCAGCACCCGGTCGGGCAGCCACCCGGAGCCGTTCGCCGGGCTGTCGTCCAGCCCCGCCCGGCCGTACCAGGCGCAGGTGCCCTCGGCCTCGTCAGGGGCGACGGGCTCGGTGTTCAGCGCCGGTACGCCGCCCGGCGGCCCGGGGAGGCGGTCGGGGCAACCCAGTTCGGCGGCGAGGTTGTTGGCGGTGGCGACCGCGATGCGGGCCAGCCGGTCGCGGACGTCCTGGGCGAGCCGGCCGTTCCCGGAGAACCCCGCCCGGGTGGCGGCGTCCAGCCCGGCGGAGACCCGTATCGCGGTGATCTCCTCGCCCCGGTGCTCGGTGCCGGGGCAGGGCAGCCGGACGGAGGCTCCGGTGCCGGTGACGTGTCCGGGTACGCCACCGCCGATCGGCTGGTACACCTGCGGGACGCCGACGTACGGGTCGGTGTGGCCGAGCGCGTCCTCGAAGGCGTCGTCGACCGGTTCGGACGTCCGGCCGGTGGGCTCGGTCGCCACCTGCGCGGAGAAGAACGAGCCGCTCTCCCCCAGCCGCCGCTCCTCGGCGGCCTCCTCGCTGCGCAGGACGCAGCTCTGCGGCAGCGGGGCCTCGTCCAGCCGGATCCCGTCCGTGAGGTTCCGGGCGGGTGTGATCCCTCCCCCGCTCCCCGGCAGGGCCAGCACCTCGCCCACCGGGACCAGGCCGCCGCAGGCCTCGTCCACGGTGTGCCGACGCTCCCACAGGCCCCACAGCGTCCAGCCGCTCAGCCCGATCGCGAAGACGGCCACGGCGCACACCAGCCGGTTGTACGCCCTCCGCCACCGCCCGCGGTCCATCTCCCCGTCCCCCGTCCCGTACGGCTCCGGCACCCGTCCGGCGGCGAACCTACCAGCGCCCCGCGACGACCGTGCCCCGCGGCCCGGAGCGGGCGGCGGGGCACGGCGGCCGTCGTACGGGCGTCAGGCGAGGAGCGCCGGGATGGTGGCCTCGTGGGCCTCGCGCAGCTCGGCCAGGGAGACGGAGAACTGCCCCTGGACCTCGACGGCGTCGCCGTCCACCACGCCGATGCGGGTGGCGGGCAGGCCGCGGGCGCCGCACATGTCGGTGAAGCGCAGCTCCTCGCTGCGCGGCACCGAGACGATCGCGCGGCCGGCCGACTCGGAGAACAGGAACACGAACGGGTCCAGCCCGTCGGGGACGACCAGCCGGGCCCCCCTGCCGCCCTTGAGGCAGGACTCGGTCAGCGCCTGGACCAGACCGCCGTCGCTCAGGTCGTGCGCCGCGTCGATCATGCCGTCGCGGGAGGCGGAGATCAGGATCTCGGCGAGCAGCCGCTCGCGCTCCAGGTCCACCTTCGGCGGCATCCCGCCCAGGTGGTCGTGGATCACCTGGGACCAGGCCGAGCCGCCCAGCTCCTCGCGGGTGTCGCCCAGGAGGTAGACGAGCTGGCCCTCCTCCGCGAACGCCATCGGGGTGCGGCGGGCGACGTCGTCGATCACGCCGAGCACGCCGACCACCGGGGTCGGGTGGATGGCGGTGTCGCCGGTCTGGTTGTACAGCGAGACGTTGCCGCCGGTCACCGGGGTGCCCAGCGTCCGGCAGGCGTCGGCCAGCCCGCGGCAGGCCTCGGCGAACTGCCACATCGCACCCGGGTCCTCGGGCGAGCCGAAGTTCAGGCAGTCGGTGACGGCCAGCGGCTTCGCGCCGGTGGCGGCGACGTTGCGGTAGGACTCGGCCAGGGCGAGCTGGGCGCCGGTGTACGGGTCGAGCTTGGCGTAGCGGCCGTTGCCGTCGGTGGCGACGGCGACGCCCAGGCCCGTCTCCTCGTCGATGCGGATCATGCCGCTGTCCTCGGGCTGGGCCAGGACGGTGTTGCCGAGCACGTAGCGGTCGTACTGGTCGGTGATCCACGCCTTGGACGCCTGGTTCGGGGAGCCGACCAGCCGCAGGACCTGCTCGCGCAGCTCCTCCCCGTCCTTGGGCCGGGGCAGGGCGTTGGCGTCGTCGGCCTGGAGGGCGTCCTGCCACTCGGGGCGGGCGTAGGGGCGGTTGTAGACCGGGCCCTCGTGGGCGACCGTGCGCGGGGGCACGTCGACGATCTGCTCGCCGTGCCAGTAGATCTCCAGCCGGTCGCCGTCGGTGACCTCACCGATGACGGTGGCGATGACGTCCCACTTCTCGCAGATCTCCAGGAAGCGGTCGACCTTGCCGGGCTCGACGACGGCGCACATGCGCTCCTGCGACTCGCTCATGAGGATCTCCTCGGGCGAGAGCGTGGAGTCGCGCAGCGGGACGGTGTCCAGCTCCACGCGCATGCCGCCGGAACCGGCGCTGGCCAGCTCGGAGGTGGCGCAGGACAGGCCGGCGCCGCCGAGGTCCTGGATGCCTACGACCAGGTCCTCCTTGAAGACCTCCAGGGTGCACTCGATGAGGAGCTTCTCCTGGAAGGGGTCGCCGACCTGGACGGCCGGGCGCTTGGCCGGGCCCGTCTCGTCGAAGGTCTCCGACGCCAGGACGGAGACGCCGCCGATGCCGTCGCCGCCGGTGCGGGCGCCGTAGAGGACGACCTTGTTGCCGGTGCCCGACGCCTTGGCCAGATGGATGTCCTCGTGCCGCATCACACCCACGCACAGGGCGTTGACCAGCGGGTTGCCCTGGTAGCAGGGGTCGAAGACGACCTCGCCGCCGATGTTGGGCAGGCCCAGGCAGTTGCCGTAGCCGCCGATGCCGGCGACGACGCCGGGCAGGACGCGGCGGGTGTCGGGGTGGTCGGCGGCGCCGAAGCGCAGCGGGTCCATCACGGCGACCGGGCGGGCGCCCATGGCCAGGATGTCGCGGACGATGCCGCCGATGCCGGTGGCCGCGCCCTGGTAGGGCTCGATGTAGGAGGGGTGGTTGTGCGACTCCACCTTGAAGGTGACGGCGTAGCCCTGGCCGACGTCCACGACGCCGGCGTTCTCGCCGATGCCCACCAGCATGGCGTCGGAGGCGGGCGCCTTCTCGCCGAACTGCTTCAGGTGGACCTTGCTGGACTTGTAGGAGCAGTGCTCGGACCACATCACGGAGTACATGGCCAGCTCGGCGCCGGTCGGACGGCGGCCGAGGATCTCCCGGATGCGGTCGTACTCGTCGCGCTTGAGGCCGAGCTCGGCCCAGGGCTGCTCGACGTCCGGGGTGTCGCTCGCGTGCTTGACGGTGTCGAGACTCATGCCGCGCCCTTTCGATGAGCTTCTCCGCCCGCACGACGCAGAGGTGCGGGCTTCAGGACCGTCTGCGGCCCGGTGGTCGTGCGTGCGCCGCTCATGCGGTGACCAGCTTCTTCAGAACCGAGGTGAAGAACCCCAGGCCGTCGGTGGTGGGCCCGGTCAGGGCCTCGACGGCGTGCTCGGGGTGGGGCATGAGGCCGACGACGTTGCCGGCCTCGTTGCAGATGCCGGCGATGTCGCGGCGGGAGCCGTTGGGGTTGACGTCCAGGTAGCGGAAGACGACCCGGCCGGTCGCCTCCAGCTCGTCCAGGGTGCGCTCGTCGGCGACGTAGCCGCCCTCGCCGTTCTTGAGGGGGACGGTGATCTCCTGGCCGTCGGCGTAGTCGGACGTCCAGGCGGTGCCGGCGTTCTCCACGCGCAGCCGCTGGTCGCGGCAGACGAAGTGGAGGTGGTCGTTGCGGGTGAGCGCGCCGGGCAGCAGGTGCGACTCGCACAGGACCTGGAAGCCGTTGCAGATGCCGAGCACCGGCAGGCCCGCGCGGGCCTGGTCGACGACCGTCTCCATCACCGGCGAGAAGCGGGCGATGGCGCCGCAGCGCAGGTAGTCGCCGTAGGAGAAGCCGCCGGGGAGGACGACGGCGTCCACCTGGTTCAGGCTCTTGTCGCGGTGCCACAGGGCGACCGGCTCGGCGCCGGCGAGGCGGATGGCGCGCCGGGCGTCCACGTCGTCGAGGGAGCCGGGGAAGGTGACGACTCCGATGCGGGTCGTCATGCGGGGGTCACCTCTTCGCGCTCCTCGACGCGCACGGTGAAGTCCTCGATCACGGTGTTGGCGAGGAAGGTCTCGGCGAGCTGGTGGATACGGGCGAGGGCGTCGTCGTCGACCGGCCCCTCCACCTCGAGCTCGAAGCGCTTGCCCTGGCGGACGTCCGAGATGCCCTCGTAGCCCAGTCGGGGCAGCGCACGCTGAACCGCCTGGCCCTGGGGGTCGAGGATCTCCGGCTTGAGCATGACGTCGACTACGACGCGAGCCACTGGTACTCCCGGTGGGTGTTGGTGCTGGAGGCTGCGGCTTCAGCGTACCCGGCGGAAAATTCTACTCGCGTAGATATGGGCCGCTTCGGTCACGGTCGGGTATCGGCGTCCGGGAAAACACCGGGAAGTACTGCACGAATCGGCGCCGGAAAAGTAAAGTCGCGTTCGCGGCATGACACGCGGACGATAATTCAACCGCTTCACCAGACAATGCCCGCCGCTGTACAAAGGAAAGGGCATTGACACCGATCGCCGGGAACGCCGATATCACCGCACGTCAGGAAGTGGTTTCGAAGTGTTTCCGCATGCGATCCTCCCGAAAGGACCGATATCCGTGGCACAGCGTGTGGTGGTCACACTCTCCGACGACATCGACGGCGGGGAAGCATCGGAAACGGTCACCTTCGGTCTCGACGGCAAGTCGTACGAGATCGATCTCAACCGCGAGAACGCGAAGAAACTGCGCATGGGCCTGGCCCCCTATGTGCGGGCCGGCCGCAAGCGCGCCCGGTCCGGGAAGACGTTCCAGCACACCTCCGTCGCGCCGGACCCGTCCGCGGTGCGGGCCTGGGCCCGGTCGCACGGCTTCGAGGTGCCGCCGCGCGGCCGCATCCCCAAGAAGGTCTACGAGGCGTTCGAGGAGGCCCATGGAACCGCCTCCGGCACCGGGGCCGAGGAGTCGCGCTGAGCCCCGCTCCGGACCGACTTGCCAGGCACCCCGGGTGATCGGCTAGAGTCTGGAGCACACCGCCGGGGGCGGCCGGAAACGGCCGAAGCCAAGGTGGTCGTGCGGGTGTAGCTCAGTAGTAGAGCGCCCTCTTTCCAAGAGGGAGGCGCAGTGTGCGATTCCTGTCACCCGCTCCGCTCACTCCACCGGACCTCCGGGATCGGGTAGAGTGAAGGCGCGCCGCTCGGTGAGAGCCGGGAGGTTGCACGCGGACGTAGCTCAGTTGGTAGAGCGCAACCTTGCCAAGGTTGAGGTCGCGAGTTCGAGCCTCGTCGTCCGCTCAGGGAAAAGGCCCCGGTCCTCCAGGACCGGGGCCTTCCACGTGTGCGGTACGACACATCCCCTCACGCCCTCTCACCCTCTCCCGCCCGTCGGCCGGTTGACATTTGTCATGTGCGCTCGTGACAGCCCGCACTGCCCCCGCACCCGGTCTCGGGCGACCCTGGTGGCATGAACAACGGAGAACAGGTCATCGAGGTGAGCGGACTGCGGCGGCGCTACGGCCCGGCGAAGGGGGACGGCGGCTTCGAGGCCGTGCGGGGGATCTCGTTCTCCGTGGCGCGCGGCGAGCTGTTCGCGCTGCTGGGGACGAACGGCGCGGGCAAGACCTCCACCGTCGAGCTGCTGGAGGGGATGGCCGAGCCCAGCGGCGGCCGGGTGCGCGTGCTCGGGCACGACCCGTACCGCGAACGCGCCCGGGTGCGCCCGCGGATCGGGGTGATGCTCCAGGAGGGCGGCTTCCCCTCCGACCTGACCGTCGCCGAGACCGCGCGGATGTGGGCCGGCTGCACCAGCGGGGCCCGGCGGACCGCCGAGGCCCTGGAGATGGTGGGCCTGGCCCCGCGCGCGGACGTACGCGTCAAGCAGCTCTCCGGCGGTGAGCGGCGGCGGCTGGACCTGGCCATGGCCCTGCTCGGACGGCCCGAGGTCCTCTTCCTGGACGAGCCGACGACCGGGCTGGACGCCGAGGGGCGGCGGGAGACCTGGCGCCTGGTGCGGGAACTGCGGAAGGGCGGTACGACCGTGGTGCTGACCACTCACTACCTGGAGGAGGCCGAGGAGCTGGCCGACCGGCTCGCGATCATGCGGGCGGGGCGGATCGTCGTCTCCGGCACCCCCGCCGAGGTCACCGCCTCGCGCCCGTCCCGGATCCGCTTCACGCTGCCCGAGGGGGTGCCCGCGGCCCGGCTCCCGCTGTCGCTGAAGGCGGCCGAACACGGGCGGAGGGTGGAGATCCGCACCGGCCGGCTGCAGGAGTCGCTGACCGAACTGCTGCTGTGGGCGCGGCGGGAGGGGGTGGCGCTGGCGGGTCTGGACGCCCGCTCGGCCTCCCTGGAGGAGGCGTTCCTGGAGATCGCCCACGGGGGCGGCCCGGACGCGGTGGAGGACGAGGACACGACACGAGCGGCGAAGGCGGGAGCACGATGAGCACCACGAGCACCACGAGCACCGGGGGCGGGACGGACACCGGAAGCGCGACGGACGCGGGGGCCGCCCGCGAGGCCGCCGCCTCCCTGGGCAGGCTGCGGTCGCTGGCCCGGGCGGAGCTGACGCTCCTCGTCCGCAACCGCACCGCCATGTTCACCGCGCTGCTGATGCCGCTCGCCATGGTGCTGTTCATGCGCTCCACGGTCGAGCAGGCGCCGCTGGAGGGCACCGGGCTGAGCGTCACCGACCTGGTGATGACCAGCGGCATCCCGATGGTGCTGATCCTCGTCGTCTATCTGAACCTCATCCCCGCCTACGTCTCCCGCCGCGAGGAGCTGGTCCTCAAGCGGCTGCGGACCGGGGAGCTGCGGGACTGGGAGATCCTGGCGGGCGCGGCGCTGCCGGTGGTCGCCGTGGCACTGGCGCAGTGCGCCGTGCTGGTCGCGGCGGGTGCGGCCCTGCTGGAGATGACGCCGCCGGACCGGCCGGACCTGCTGGTCCTGGGCGTGCTGCTGGGCGTCGTCCTGATGGTGCTGACGGCCGCCGCGACGGCCGTGATCACCCGGACGACGGAGAGCGCCCAGATCACGGCCCTGCCGCTGCTGATGGTCTCGCTGGTCGGCTCGGGCATGTTCGTCCCCCTGGAGGCCATGCCGGAGCGGGTGGCCGACATCCTGCGGCTGCTGCCGGTGAGCCCGGTGGTGGACCTGGTGCGGTACGGCTGGCTCGGCGGCGGTGAGCCGGGCGAGGTGCTGCGGGCGCTGGGTACCGCTGTGGCCTGGTCCCTGGTGTCGGTGTTTGCTGTACGCCGGTGGTTCCGCTGGGAACCGCGTCACTGAGGTGCGAGGAGCGGGTGTGACGGTGGCGGTCGAAGGGGGCGCGCTGGGCTGGGTGGAGCGGATACGGCGGTCCAGCGGGCCGGTGCGCTTCCATCAGTACACCCGCTTCACGCTCTACAGCTTCGCCGTCTCCGAGGCGGTGCTGCTGACCTTCTGGTGCGTGGCGCAGCGCGGCGATCTTCCCGTGCTGACCGTCCTCCCGCTGGTCGCGCTGTTCACGGCTCACACCGTCTGCCATCTGCTGCTGTGCCGGGCCGGACTGCGGTACTACCTGGGCTCGGCCGGCCGGCCGAGCCGCCTGACGGCGGTGTACGTCGGGTCCACCGTCCTCGGGATCGCCGCCCTCCACGCCTCGATCGGGGCCGGGGTGCTGGATCAGGGGGCGGTGGCCGCCAGCACCTGGCTGCTGATGTTCCTGGCCGGGCCGGTGCTGCTCACCCTGTCGATCCGGCGGAGCACCCTGCTCACGGCACTGGTCATCGCGGGCTCGGCGCTGTCCGTCGCGGCGCTGGACCTGCCGGCGGAGCAGACCGGGTACCACGTGGGCACCGCCGTCTTCGGCGCCGTCTTCTTCGGCTTCAGCTACCGCTGCTCCGGCTGGATGCTGCGGGTCGTCAGGGAGTTGGAGGCCGCCCGGGAGACCCAGGCGCGGCTGGCGGTGGCCGAGGAGCGGCTGCGGTTCGGCCGGGACCTGCACGACGTCCTGGGCCGCAACCTGTCGGTCATCGCGCTCAAGAGCGAACTGGCCGTGCAGCTCGCACAGCGCGGCTCGCCCTCCGCCGTGGACCAGATGACCGAGGTCCAGCGGATCGCGCGGGAGTCGCAGCGGGAGATGCGGGAGGTCGTGCGCGGCTACCGGGAGGCCGATCTGCACACCGAACTCGTCGGTGCGCGCGGGGTGTTGCGGGCCGCCGGGATCGACTGCCGGATCGAGGACAGCGGCAGCGGGGCGCTTGCCGAGCCGCTGCAGTCGGCACTGGGCTGGGTGATCCGCGAGGGGACGACCAACGTGCTGCGGCACGCCGACGCCGGTCGGTGCTCGGTCCGGCTGCGGGCCGCCGGTCCGGTGGCCGAGCTGGTCATGGAGAACGACGGTGTGCCGGGGGCCGGGGCCTCCACAGGGGGCGGCTCCGGACTGGCCGGGCTCCGCGAACGCCTGGCCGCGCTCGGCGGCACACTGACCGGTGAGCGCCGCGGCGACGGCACCTTCCGGCTGACGGCCCGGATTCCTGCGCGGCCGGACCGGGGCGGCGGTCGCGGCGGCGGCACGGACGGCGACGAGGACTGCGGCGGGAGGGGAGAGCGGTGAGCGACCACGAGCGGGACGGTACGGACGGCGGCGGGCGCCGCGTACGGGTGCTGCTGGCCGACGACGAGCACCTGATCCGGGGCGCGCTGGCCGCGCTGCTGGCGCTGGAGGACGACCTGCTGGTGGTGGCCGAGGCCGCGTCCGGTCCCGAGGCGCTGGCGATGGCCCGCGCCCACCGGCCCGACGTGGCGGTGCTGGACCTCCAGATGCCGGGCAGGGACGGCGTGGCGGTGGCCGAGGAGCTGCGCGCCGCGCTCCCCGCCTGCGCCACCATGATCGTGACCGGGCACGGCCGCCCGGGGCACCTGAAGCGGGCCCTGGCCGCGGGGGTGCGGGGCTTCGTGCCCAAGACGGTCTCGGCGCAGCGGCTGGCCGAGATCATCCGCACGGTGCACGCCGGCAACCGCTATGTGGACCCGGAGCTGGCCGCCGACGCGATCAGCGCCGGGGACTCGCCGCTGACCGCCCGCGAGGCCGAGCTGCTGGAACTGGCCGCGGACGGGGCGCCGGTCGCGGAGATCGCCGCGCGGGCCGCGCTGGCGCCGGGGACGGTCCGCAACTACCTGTCGTCGGCAGCCGCGAAGCTGTCGGCGGAGAACCGCCACGCGGCCGTGCGCATCGCACGCGAGCGGGGCTGGCTGTGAGCGGGGCCGGCTGTGGGCGGCCGCCCGGGAACCGCCCCGCGCGAGCACGCTCACGGGTTGGCTATAGTGGGAGCGCACCGAACGGAGCACGCGGACGTAGCTCAGTTGGTAGAGCGCAACCTTGCCAAGGTTGAGGTCGCGAGTTCGAGCCTCGTCGTCCGCTCGCGGAGAAGGCCCCGGTCCCTCACAGGACCGGGGCCTTCCGCGTGTGCGGCCCCTCCGGCGCGGGCGGCCGGGCGGGGGCGGGCCACGGCCCGCCCCGTGCCGCCGGTCAGCTCCAGCGGGTGCCCGTCAGCAGCTCGTACGCCTCGATGTAGCGGGCGCGGGTGCGCTCGACGACCTCGGCGGGCAGCTCGGGCGGGGGTACCTCGCCGCCGCGGTCCCAGCCGGCGGCCGGGGAGGTCAGCCAGTCGCGGACGATCTGCTTGTCGAACGAGGGCTGGGAACGGCCCGGCTCCCACTGGTCGACCGGCCAGAAGCGCGAGGAGTCCGGCGTCAGCACCTCGTCGGCGAGCACCAGCCGCTCCCGGCCGTCCCCGTCCGTCCCCCACCCGAACTCGAACTTGGTGTCGGCCAGGATGATGCCCCGCTCCCTGGCGATGTCGCGGCCCCGGGAGTAGACGGCCAGGGTGAGCTGGCGCAGCTCGGCGGCGGTCTCGGCGCCGACCCGGCGGGCGACCTCCTCGTAGGGGACGTTCTCGTCGTGCTCGCCGACCTCCGCCTTGGTGGCCGGGGTGAAGATGGGGGCGGGCAGCTCGGAGCCGTCCTCCAGGCCCTCGGGCAGGGCGAGGCCGCAGACCGTGCGGGTCCGGCGGTACTCGGCCAGACCCGAGCCGGTGAGGTAGCCGCGGGCCACGCACTCGACCGGGACCATGCGCAGGGAGCGGCAGACCACCGTGCGGCCCGCCCAGTCGGCGGGGGCGCCGGGCGGCAGCTCGGTGGAGAGCACATGGCCCGGCACCAGGTCGGCGAGCTGGTCGAACCACCACAGGGAGAGCTGGGTGAGGACGCGGCCCTTGTCGGGGATCTCGGTCGGCAGCACCCAGTCGTAGGCGGACACCCGGTCGCTGGCGACCATCACCAGATCGCCCGCCTCGTTCCGGTACAGGTCCCGCACCTTGCCGGTGTGCACGTGCACCAGACCCGGCACCTGCGCGGGTTCGGGCTTCTCTACGAATCCGGTCACGGCTCCTCCTGTGGCTTGGTCCAGGAGTTCCGATTCTCCCGTACGGCCACCCTCCCCACCGGCCGGGGTCGGACGGACGGGTGGGGGTGTGCCGCGCGAACGGCCCCGCCCGGGCCCGGTGCCCGGGCGCACGCGGACGCCTCAGGGGTGCTTGCAGATGCGGTCCAGGAGGTTGGCCGTGGCCCGCTGGACGCGGGAGTCGGTGTGGCCGGGGCGGTCCAGGGCCGGGGACCAGGCGAAGGTGCCCGAGGCGAAGACCAGGGCGCCGCTGGGCGCCTCGTACAGGGAGGTCTCCTGGTGGCGGCGGGCGCCGGAGGCGTCCCGGTAGGGCGAGTGGGCGAGCAGGACGCGGCCGGTGTGCGGGGGCAGGGCGGCGCGCGGGAAGTAGCGGTCGGCCTCGCCCGCGACCAGGCCGGGCAGTTCCTCGCCCTCCGCCGCCCCGGTGGCCTCCCACAGCCAGTGGGAGGTGTTCCGCACGACCATCGGGTGCGGCCGGGGCACCTGGCCCGCGTACTGGACGCCCAGCACCTGCTGTTCGGGCTCGCCCTGGTCGCGCCAGCGCCGCGAGCGGCCCGGGCCGCGTCGTTTGCGGCAGGTCATCAGCCGGTCGGGGGCCCCGGACGGCGAGGGACCCAACTCGACCTGCCAGTACATGGTGTTGGCGGAGAGGAAGACCAGCGAGGTGCCGCTGTCGCGGGCCTTCTCCACGGCGCGGCGCATGGGCGCCGACCAGTACTCGTCGTGGCCCGCGAAGACCAGGCCCCGGTAGCGGGAGGGGTCGACGCGGCCCGCGTGCAGATCGCGGGTGTCGGCGTAGGCCAGGTCGTAGCCGTAGCGCTCGGCCCAGCGGATGAAGTCGTAGGCGTGGCCCACGTGCAGGGGCAGGCCCGCGCCCGCGTACGGCCGGTCGAAGGAGACGGTGACGGCCGCCTCCTCCTCCCCCAGCAGCCGCCCCTCCCCGTCCCAGGCGTGGTAGAGGCTGGCGCCGGTGCGGCCGTCCTCGGGGAAGAGGTTGTACGCCTGCCAGGTGACGTCGGGGAGGACCAGCAGCAGGTCGCCGGGGCGCTCGTCGCGGACGGTGAAGGGGATGTGGGAACGGTGGCCGTCGGCGGTGGTCAGCACGGCCACGTGGGCGCCGGTGCTCCAGTAGTCCGGGATCTGCAGCCGCCAGGAGAGCCACCAGTGGTGGCAGGAGACGGTGCGGTCGGCGGCCAGCGGCGGAGGCTGGACGATGCCGGAGAGCCGGGGACTGGTGGTGATCTTGGTGGCGCCCTCGCCGCCGTAGTGGCCGATGCGGTAGACGTCCACGCCGAAGGGCTGGGGCGGGTTGACCGTGATCCGGAAGTCGATGGACTCGCCGGGCGAGACCGCGCTCTCGGAGGTGAAGCCCTTGATCTGGCAGTGCACGTCGTCGGCGGCGCGCGGGCCGCCGCCCGCCCCGGACGGGGCGCGGGCGCCGTCCAGGCTGCTGTGGTCGAGGTACCAGGGGACGACGTGGCCGGTGTCGTCGAAGTAGTGCTCGCCGCACCGCAGCCAGGGCAGCGGCCCCTGCCCGAACGGATCGGTGACCGCGTGCGCGAGAGCTCCCGACTCCCAGCGCCGGATCTGCTCCGTGCCCACCTGCGTCTCCCCTCCCTGTGTCCGCTCCCGCGATGCCGGGCACCAGCACATCACATAAAGCGAACGGACGGTCACCCCTCGTCGCCGAATGGCCGGAGCCGGGTCGAATCCGTCCCGAACACGGGGACGGCCGGGGCGGGGGCGGGGCGGGGCGGGGCGGGGGCGGCATCCGCGGACGGTCCGGACGCTCAGCGGCACCCGGCAATCGGCACCCGCGCCGCCCGCGGCTCAGACCAGGCGGATGGGCTTGTCGGGCCGTACACCGACGGCCGCCAGCCAGTCGCGCAGCGGCTGGGGGTCGCCGTCCTCGGCGAGGGCGAGGACGGGGCGGGCCAGGTCCGCGCGGCGCTCGCCGTCGACGAACAGGGCCGGGCCGTCCAGCCAGTCGAGACCGGGGGCAGCTCCAGCGGTGTCCACGGCCGCGCAGCACACGGCGGCCGTGATGTGCTCGGCCAGCAGCTCGCGCCCGGAGCGCGGCGGCTGGAGGGGGAAGCCGCCGCCGGGCGGCAGGAGCGCGCCGTCCCCGCCGGGGACGGGCAGCGGGCTCGCGCCGGCCTCGCGGGCCGCGCCGGCCCGGGCCGCCTCCTCGCGGGCGAGGTCGGCGCCGATCCGGGCGGCGAGCGCGTCGGCGCCGCCGCCGGACGGGGCGTCCGGGCCGCCCGGGGCCGCCGCACCGGCCAGCCGGTCGACCAGCTCGGCCAGCGTCGGGTGCTCGGCGGCCCGCAGCGCCGCGAAGAGACGGGCGGCCTCAGAGCGCCAGATGCGGTCCACGACCTCCTCCGGGTACTCCTGCCAGTCCACCGGGGCCCAGTCGGGACCGGGCTCGGCCGGGCCGCCGTGGAACAGCCGCGCGGCCAGCAGGGAGACCTGGCGGTCCACCTCGCCGGGCTCCTCCAGCAGGTCGCAGGCTGGGCGCTCGCCCAGCCGGGTGGCGAAGCCCTCGGCCAGCCGGTCGCGCCGGGACAGCTCGGTGAGGGCTGAGACCACTCCGGCGTCCAGCCGGGCGGGCCAGCGCCCCGTGCGCCAGGCCGGCAGCGCGACCCTGGTCAGCAGCCGGTCCCAGCCGGCGTACGCCAGGCCCACCTGCTCCTGGGCGACGACCCGCAGGCCGTAGTCGACCGTCTGGGCCCGCACCGCGGCGGGCGGGGCGCGGACTCCGGCAGCGGACGACGACGAGGGAGCGGGGAAGCACGTGTCCATTGAGGACCAGCGGCCCACGAGTACACGGCTGAACGAACTGGCACATCCGGGAGGAGGGGGC
>NZ_JBKJFM010000045.1:0-36980 GCF_046614825.1 Streptomyces nanhaiensis | reverse complement strand
GCGCCGCGCGAGACGTAGCGGCGCAGCAGCAGCCGTGCGCCGCGGCGCGGCGCCAGACGGTGGGCGGCGGGGATGTGGCCCAGGCCGGCCCGCCCCACGCGGGGCAGCACCCTGGCCAGGACGGCGGCGCCCGCCCGCCCGACGGCCCGGTCGTCCAGGTGTGCGGGCAGTACGGCCACCAGCAGCAGGGGCGCCCGGTGGATCCCGGCCAGGCGTACGGCGTCGTCGACGACGGCGATGTCGTCGAGGCGGTCGGTGAGGACGGCGGCGATCGGTCGGGGCGGGAGGTACGGCATGGTCACGGCGGATCCGCCTTCCTGCGCGGAAACGGGCGTACGACCCAAGGATCACCCGAAGAGAGAAGCGCGTCAATAATTACGCGAAAAATTCTTCGCTAATTGTGTAGCGCCCTTCCAGGGGTGACGCACGAAGCGCGGATCGTACGATGGAGGCATGACCGCCTCCCCCTCCCGCGGCGACCGGTGGACCTTCCTCACCAACCACGCCCGCGTACTCCTGCACATCGCCCGCGACCCCGAGGTCCGGCTGCGGGACGTCGCGGCGTCCATCGGCATCACCGAGCGCGCGACCCAGGCGATCGTCGCCGACCTGGAGGCCTCCGGATACCTCAGCCGCACCCGGGTCGGCAGGCGCAACCGCTACACGATCGATCCCACCGTCGCCCTCCGCCACCCCTCGGAGGCCGACCACCCCGTCGGCGACCTGCTCGACACCTTCCTCCACCGCGAGGACCCCCCGGCCGCCCCCGCCTCCCGGGACGCCGCGGCCCGGGAGGGGGAGAGGCGGGAGGTCTCCGGCGCCTGAGGGTCTGGCGGTCCTGAGCGTCCGAGGGCCCGGTCCCGGAGCCCGGTCCCGGAGCCCAGTCCTGGAGTCCAGCCCCGGAGCCCAGTTCCGGAGCCCAGTTCCGGAGTCCGGGCCCCGGCGCTCACCGCGGCAGGACCTCCACGTACGCGGCCGGCCCGCGCTCGGGCGCGGTCATCAGGGCGGTGCGCACCACGGCGGCCTGCTGCGCGGGCCGGTCGCGGAGCGCGGCCGCGGTGACGTGGACGACCGTGATGCCCTGGCCCCGCAGCCGCTCGCGTTTGCGGGCGTACGCCGGCGGGCGTGTGCTCCCTTCCGCGCCCGCGCCCCCCTGCGTGCCCGTGCCGTCGCGGAGGTCGATCTCGACGGCCACGGCCTGCTCCGGCCAGTAGGCGTCCACACCGCCGAGGTGGTGGCCGCCGGGCAGCCGGAGGTCGACGTTCCAGCAGGGGTCGGGCAGGCCGTGGGCGCGGACCAGGCCGTACAGCAGGCTCTCGGCCAACGACCGGCTCTCGGCCAGCAGCGCGTCCACGGCGTCCGCCAGGTGCGGGCGGCCCAGCAGCCGCGCCCGTACCAGCTCGCGGACGACGGCCCGTGCCTCGCAGTGGCCGCCGCGCACCGCCTCGGTCAGCATCCGGCACACCGCCACCGCGTCGCCGGTCCGGGCGGCGGTGTCGGCCAGGGCCCGGGGCACGGGTGCCACGGGCAGGCCGGTGACCTCCTCGGCCGCGGGGAGGGAGCGGGTGCGCACCACGCGGGCGCAGCCGGCCGGACGCAGCCGCCGGGTGTGCGGCACCAGTACGTCGATGTGCTCCAGGGCGGACAGCGGGGGTGTGGAGGAGAAGCCGTGCAGGGCGAGCGCGGCGGGCCCGGTGATCACAGCCTGTGCGCCGCGGACGGCGGTAGGGGCGGCCGGGCCCGGGGAGGCCTGCCCGGGTACGCGCTCCGCCCCCGCCGCGTACAGCAGCACCGCGTGCAGCCGTTCCTCGCCGGTCGGCGGCCCGGGGTGCAGCAGGTAGACGCCGGGCAGCGGCATCTGCCAGGGGCCGCCCGGCCGGCAGCGCTCGTCGGCGGCGGCCGCCGACACGCCGCGCTCGCGCAGCGTGCGGGCCGTCACCACCCGGCGGCGTACGTGCGACAGGCGGCGGACGGTGCGGGGGGACACGGGGGTGTCGTGGCTCATGTCCCCGCGATTCCCGCCCGCGTTCCGCCCGCCAACCTCTGTTACACGCCTGTCGACGAACGCGGACACGCCCGTCCTAAAGTACGGGCGTTCGAACGCCGATCAGCTCGCCGCCGCATGGGCGGCCGCGTCGCAGCGCTGCGCCCGCAGGGCCCGCGCCATGTCGTCGCGGGCCTCCAGCACCAGGCGCCGCAGCGCGGGCGCGGCGTCCTCGTGCGCGGCCAGCCAGGTGTCCGTCTCCGCCAGCACGGCCCGGTTGTCCTGGAGCGCCGGGAACAGGCCGCGGACGACCGACATGCCGATCTCGATGGAGCGCTCGGCCCACACCCGCTCGATCGCCTCGAAGTACCGCGGCGCGTACGGCGCCAGCAGCTCCCGCTGCCCCGGCTGGTCGAAGCCCGAGATGGTCGCCTCCACCAGCGCGTTGGACAGGCGGTCGGAGTCCACCACGTCCGTCCACGCCCGCGCCTTGACCTCGGCCGACGGCCGCGCGGCCAGGCAGCGCACCTGGTGCCGCTTGCCGGAGGCGGTGTCGTCGCGGGCCAGTTCGGCCGCCAGCCGCCCCTCGTCGGCCAGCCCCTGGGAGGCCAGCGCCTCCAGGAAGGTCCAGCGCAGCTCCTGGTCGACCTCCAGCCCGTCGATGCGGCCCGTCCCCTCCAGCAGCCCGTCCAGCATCCGCAGGTCGTGCTCGTCGTGCGCTACCGACGCGAAGAACCGCGCCCACGCGAGCTGGTGGTCGCCGCCCGGCTCGGCCTGCCGCAGATGCCGCAGCGCGCCGTGGGCGAGCAGCCGTGCGCCCTCCTCGCGCCACTCGGGCGCGACGTAGTGCACCAGGGCGGTGTGCGCCCAGGCGTGCAGCATCTGCACCACGCCGATGTCGGACTCCCGGCCGCCGAAGCGCAGCACCAGGTCGAGGAAGTCGCGGGCGGGCATCAGCGCGTCGCGCGTGAGGTTCCACAGGGCCGACCAGCACAGCGCGCGGGCCAGGTTGTCGGTGACCGAGTCCAGGTGGGAGCGGAGGGTGTCCAGGGAGGCCTCGTCGAAGCGGACCTTGCAGTACGTCAGGTCGTCGTCGTTGACGATGATCAGCTCGGGGCGCTCGGCGCCCACCAGCTCCTCCACGACCGTCCGCACGCCGGTGACGTCCACCTCCGCGCGGGCGTAGCGCTCCAGCGCGCCCCCCGCGTTCCGCCGCCGGTACAGCCCGACCGCCACCCGGTGCGGGCGCAGCACCGGGTACTCCCCGGCCGCCTCCTGGACGACCGCCAGTTCGGTGATCCGGCCGGCGGAGTCGTATACGGCCTGCGGGGTGAGGGAGTTGACCCCGGCGGTCTGCAGCCAGGCCCGCGCCCACTCGCCCATGTCCCGCCCGGAGGTCTCCTCCAGCACCGACAGCAGGTGCTCCAGCCGCGTGTTGCCCCACTCGTGGCGCTTGAAGTAGCGCCGCGCGCCCTCCAGGAAGGCGTCGCGCCCCACGTACGCAACCAGCTGCTTGAGGACGGAGGCGCCCTTGGCGTAGGTGATGCCGTCGAAGTTGAGCTTGGCGTCCTCCAGGTCCCGGATGTCGGCGGTGATCGGATGGGTGGAGGGGAGCTGGTCGGCGCGGTAGGCCCACGACTTGCGGCGGTTGGCGAAGGTGATCCAGCCGTCGGTGAAGCGGGTGGCCTCCACCATCGAGAAGGAGCCCATGAAGTCGGCGAAGGACTCCTTGAGCCACAGGTCGTCCCACCACTCCATGGTGACCAGGTCGCCGAACCACATGTGCGCCATCTCGTGCAGGATGACGTTGGCGCGCCCCTCGTAGGAGGCGTCGGTCACCTTGCCGCGGAAGACGAACTCCTCGCGGAAGGTCACACAGCCCGGGTTCTCCATCGCGCCGAGGTTGTACTCGGGCACGAACGCCTGGTCGTACTTGCCGAACGGGTACGGGTAGTCGAAGTGGTCGTGGAAGAAGTCCAGGCCCTGCTTGGTGACCTCGAAGACGTTCTCGGCGTCGAAGTGGCGGGCCAGCCCCCTGCGGCACAGCGCCCCCAGCGGGATCACCAGTTCGCCGCCGCCGGGCAGTTCGCGCCGGTAGACGTCGGTGACGTGGTGGTAGGGGCCGGCCACGACGGTGGTGATGTACGTCGAGATCGGCTTCGTCACCTCGAAGCGCCAGACGGCCGCGTCCTCCCCGGCCGGCTCCGGCTCGCCGGTGCGCGCGCCGTTGCTCAGCACCGTCCACCGCGCGGGGGCGGTGACGGTGAAGGCGAAGGGCGCCTTCAGGTCGGGCTGCTCGAAGTTGGCGAACACCCGGCGGGCGTCGGCCGGTTCGTACTGGGTGTAGAGGTAGGTCTCGCCGTCCTCGGGGTCGACGAAGTGGTGCATCCCCTCGCCGGTGCGGCTGTACGCGCACCAGGCGTCCACGGTCAGGGTGTTCTCGGCCTCCAGGGAGTCCAGCGCGACGCGCGTGCCGTCGAACACCTTGTCCGCGTTCAGCTCGCGGCCGTTGAGCGTCACCGAGGCGACCGCCGGGGCCAGCAGGTCGGCGAAGGTGGAGGCGCCCGGCTCGGCGCAGCGGAAGCGGATCGTGGTGGTGGAGCGGAAGGTGCGCGGGCCGTCCCCGGGGTGGGGCCCGACCGCGGAGCGCAGGTCGAGCGCGACGTCGTACCCGTCCACGGTCAGCAGCCGGGCGCGCTCCCGGGCCTCGTCACGGGTCAGATTCTCACCGGGCACGGCGTGACTCCCTCGTCTCGCGTCTCGACAACGAAGGCCAGGATTTCATGCGCCCGCGCACCGGCGCGCGGGCGGTCGACCGGTCGGTCGGACGGGCCGGGGGGCGGGGCGGAGGGGCGGGGGAGGAGGCGGGGCGGGAATCACCGCACGGCTCCCGGGCGTTCCCGTTGGGCACCCCGGCGGCCGTCCGCGCGACGGCCGCCGTCCGTGCGAGCCCGCCCGCGGGAAGACGACCCGCACGACCCGTACGACCCGTACGACGAGGAGATCCGCATGCCCGAGACGCCCGAGACCGCGAGCAGGACCCCGGCCGACTTCTGGTTCGATCCCATCTGCCCGTGGGCCTGGATGACCTCCCGCTGGATGCTGGAGGTGGAGAAGGTCCGCCCGGTCGAGGTGCGCTGGCACGTGATGAGCCTGTCGGTGCTCAACGAGAACCGGCTGGACGAGCTGCCGCAGCAGTACGTCGACCTGATGGAGGCCGGCTGGGGCCCGGTGCGCGTGCTGACCGCCGCCGAGCAGAAGCACGGCCCCGAGGTGCTCGGCCCGCTCTACACCGCCCTGGGCACCCGCTTCCACAACCGGGGCCTGCCCAACGAGCGCGCCACGATCGTGGACGCCCTGAAGGAGGCCGGTCTCCCCGAGGACCTGGCGGACGCGGCGGACACGGACGCCTACGACGAGCGGCTGCGCGCCTCGCACGAGGAGGGCATCGGCCTGGTCGGCCAGGAGGTCGGCACGCCGGTGATCGCCGTACCGGGCCCGGACGGGAGGCAGACCGCTTTCTTCGGGCCGGTCGTCACCCCGGCGCCCAAGGGCGAGGCCGCGGCCAGGCTGTGGGACGGCACGCTGATGGTGGCCTCCACCCCCGGCTTCTTCGAGCTGAAGCGGACCCGTACGGAGGACCCGAGGTTCGACTGAGCCTCCGCGCCCCCTTCCCGCCCCCGTCCCCGTCCGCCTGGGGGCCTTCCGTACCGCCTTCCGCCGGTGATCCGCGGGCGGCGCGGAGGGCACCGTACGGCCTCCCCGCCCCGCCGCGCATCGCGCGCGGTTCGCGCACAACCCGTGTGCGGCGGGGCGGGGCGGACGGCAGCGGCGCATCCGGGGGCGTACGCGGGCGCGGCGGCTATCCCTCGCGCGCCGCCTCGGCGGCCCTCGCCGCGGCCCGCCGCTGCCGCACCAGTCCGGCCGCCGACAGGGCCAGGGTGAGTCCGGCGGTGAAGGCCAGCTGGGTGCGGGTGTCGCCCTCGCGCAGCATCAGCAGCAGCACCGCGGCCACCCCCGCCAGCGACAGCCAGGTCAGTGCGGGGAACAGCCACATGCGCACCACCAGCCGCTCCGGCGCCTCCCGCTCCAGCCTGCGGCGGGTGATCAGCTGGGAGACGGCGATGAAGCCCCACACCACCAGCACGGCGGCGCCCACCATGTTCAGCAGCCAGGCGAAGACGGTGTCGGGCCACCAGAAGCTCAGCAGCACGGCGAAGAAGCCGAAGGCGGCCGAGGCGAACACCGTCCGGCGCGGCACCCCGCCGCTGACCCGCCCCAGGAAGGCCGGGCCCTCGCCCCGGGCGACCAGGGAGTACGCCATCCGCGAGGCGCCGTAGATGTTGGCGTTCATGGCCGACAGCAGGGCGACCAGCACCACCACGTTCATGACCTGGGCGGCGGCCGGGACGCCGATGTGGCCCAGCACGGCGGCGTACGGGCCGGCGAGCACCGACTCGTCGTCCCAGGGGATCAGTGTGACGATCACCGCGATCGAGCCGACGTAGAAGACGGCGATGCGCCACATCGCCGTGCGCACGGCCCTGGCCACGCCCCGCACCGGGTCCCGCGACTCGGCCGCGGCGATGGTCACCGTCTCCAGTCCGCCGTAGGCGAAGACCGAGGCCAGCAGGCCGACGACCAGTCCCTCCGTGCCGTTGGGCAGGAAGCCGCCCTGCCCGGTGAGGTTGTCCAGGCCGGGGGAGGGGGTGCCGGGCAGCAGGCCGAGGACGGCCACCAGGCCCAGGACGATGAAGAGGACGATCGCGGCGACCTTCAGGGCGGCGAACCAGAACTCGTACTCGCCGAAGTTCCGCACGGCCAGCAGGTTGCTGCCGGTGAAAGCCGCCATGAAGACGGCGACCCACAGCCACTGCGGCGTGCCCGGGAGCCAGCCCGCCATGATCGTCGCAGCGCCCAGCGCCTCCACGGCGACGGCCACGCACAGCAGCACCCAGAAGATCCACCCGGCGGTGAAGCCGGCCCACGGGCCGATGGCGCGCTCGGCGTGCACGGAGAAGGAGCCGGAGGCGGGGTGGGCGGCGGACATCTCGCCGAGCATCCGCATCACCAGCATCACCAGCAGCCCGGAGGCGGCGTAGGCCAGGACGATGGACGGGCCCGCGGCGGCGATGCCCGCACCGGAGCCGACGAAGAGGCCGGCGCCGATCACACCGCCGAGGGCGATCATCGACAGATGGCGCTGCTTGAGGCCGTGGGAGAGGGCGGAGTGCTCGGTGCCGCCCGCCTCCCGGCGGGGGGAGGCGGTGGTCTTCAGATCGGGCGTGCCGGACATGGGGAAGGTGCCGTCCAGGGGGTCGGGGGGAAGCGGAGTAGTTGGTTCCGCACCCGGTCAGTGTGGGCGCCCGACCCGGCCCGCGGCAACGCCACTCGCCCCTCTGTCCGATATCCGGACGCCTTGGTCACTCCGCGTGCACATCGGCGGCGCATGCCGGCCGTGCCCTCGCCGGCATCCCGCGGGGCCGGGGGGAAGCGGCTCCGGCCGGGGCGCGCGACCGCCCTCCAGCCGTCCTCCAGTGGCCTCCCACAAGCTGGACCAGCCCTTCTTTGTCGCCAATCTCACGGGGGCTCCGGGGCTAACGTCGGTTAACGTCGGGGCGTCCCCCGAAGTCCTCACGAGACCGGAGCCGTGATGAGCACCTCTGCCACCGCCACAGCCACCGTCCGCCCGGGCGCCGTCCTCGCCGACGTCCTGCCCGCCTCCACCGCGGCCCGCGCCCGCCTGCGCGACGCGGCGCTGGTCCTCGGCGGCGCCGCGCTCACCGGTGTGGCCGCGCAGTTCGCCGTCCCCGTGCCGGGCTCGCCCGTACCCGTCACCGGCCAGACCTTCGCCGCCCTGCTCCTGGGCGCCGGCCTGGGGCCGCGCCGCGCCCTGGCCTCCATGGGCCTGTACGCCGCCGCGGGCGTGGCCGGGATGCCGTGGTTTGCCGAGGGCACCTCCGGCGCCGCGATGCCCTCCTTCGGCTACATCATCGGCATGCTGCTGGCCGCCGTCGCCGTCGGCGCCCTGGCCCGCCGCGGCGGGGACCGCGGCGTGCTGCGCACCGCCGGGACCATGGCCGTGGGCACCGCGATCATCTACGCCGTCGGCGTCCCCTACCTGGCGCTGGCCACGGGCATGTCCGCCGGCCAGGCCGTCGCGGCCGGCCTGGTGCCCTTCCTGATCGGTGACGCGCTCAAGGCGGCACTGGCCATGGGAGCCCTCCCCGCGGCCTGGAAGCTGGTCGGTCGCAAGTCCTGAGCCGGCCCTGAATAGACTTCCGTCCCATGCGCGTGTACCTCGGCTCCGACCATGCCGGCTACGAACTGAAGAACCACCTCGTCCAGTGGCTGAAGGAGGCCGGGCACGAGCCCGTCGACTGCGGCCCGCACATCTACGACGCGGCTGACGACTACCCGCCCTTCTGCCTGCGCGCCGCGGAGCAGACCGCCGACGACGAGGACTCCCTGGGCATCGTCATCGGCGGCTCGGGCAACGGCGAGGCCATCGCCGCCAACAAGGTCAAGGGGGTGCGGGCCGCACTGGCGTGGAGCGTGGAGACCGCCAGGCTGGGCCGGGAGCACAACGACGCCAACGTCATCAGCGTCGGCGCCCGGATGCACACCACCGAGGAGGCCGTCTCCTTCGTGCAGGCCTTCCTCGACACCCCCTTCTCCGGCGACGAGCGGCACATCCGCCGCATCGACATGCTCTCGTCGTACGAGCGGACCGGGGCCCTCCCGCCCGTCCCCGCCCACCACCCGCAGCAGGACTGAACCCCGCGAGGACTGACCCGCACCCGTGCCAGAAGGCCACACCATCCACCGGCTGGCCGCCGACCTCGAGGAGAGGTTCGGCGGCCGGCCCGTCCGGGCCTCCAGCCCCCAGGGCCGCTTCGAGGGCGGGGCCGCCCTCGTCGACGGCCGGACGATGGGCGGCGCCGACGCCCACGGCAAGCACCTCTTCCTCGGCTTCCCCCGTTTCGAGGGGGAGGACGGCGACGGCGGCGAATGGATCCACATCCACCTCGGCCTGTACGGCTCCTTCGCCCTCGGCCGGGGAGCGCCCCCCGCCCCCGTCGGGCAGATACGCCTGCGCCTGGCCACCGCCGAGGCGCCCCCGGCCTACGCCGACCTGCGCGGCCCCAACACCTGCGAACTGCTCACCGGAGCCGAGAAGGACGCGGTCACCGGCCGTCTGGGCCCCGACCCGCTGCGCGCCGACGCCGACCCCGAGCGGGCCTGGGCGCGGATATCCCGCAGCCGCACCACGCTCGCCGCGCTGCTGATGGACCAGAAGGTCGTCGCGGGCGTCGGCAACGTCTACCGCGCCGAGGTCCTCTTCCGGCACAACATCGACCCCTACCGGGCGGGCAGGGACATCACCCGGGCCGAGTGGGAGGCGGTATGGGCGGACCTGGCCGGGCTGATGCGCGAGGGCGTGCGCCACAACCGCATCGACACCGTACGGCCCGAGCACACCCCCGAGGCCATGGGCCGCCCGCCGCGCGTGGACGACCACGGCGGCGAGGTGTACGTCTACCGCCGGGCCGGGATGCCCTGCCACGTCTGCGGCCAGGAGATCCGCACCGCACCGCTCGCCGCCCGCAACCTGTTCTGGT
Organism: Streptomyces nanhaiensis; assembly: GCF_046614825.1. Lineage (NCBI taxonomy): Bacteria > Bacillati > Actinomycetota > Actinomycetes > Kitasatosporales > Streptomycetaceae > Streptomyces > Streptomyces nanhaiensis. The sequence goes on along the minus strand of NZ_JBKJFM010000045.1, from coordinate 27,374 downwards.
GTCCCGGCTGCCAGAAGCCCTGACCCGCCGCCGGGCCCGCCGGGTGCTCCGCGTCCGCCGGGCCCGCCGGGTGCGCCCGGGCCGTCAGAAGCCGTGCGGCAGCCACGGCGCGACGGGCCAGGCGAACGCGGTCGCGGCCCCGGCCAGCGCCCCGGGACGCAGCTCCCGCACCCGTCCGGCGCCCGCCAGCGCGGCCAGGGACGTCCCGCCCAGATAGGCCTCGCCCAACTCCCTCGGCCCCAGGGCCAGTTCGGCGGCGTCACCGGTGCGCTCACAGGACGCGCCCGAGCCGTCGCCGGTCAGCCGCCAGCGCCCCGTGTTCCAGGGGCAGAAGGGGTCCTCCACCTCCAGCACCACGTCCACCGGCGCCGCGTAGCGGCGGGCCGCCAGCGCCGCGCCCACCTCCACCGGGCGCAGGTGCAGCAGATCGCGCAGGAGGAGCCCGCACCGCCGGACGTCGCTGACCATGTGGAGCAGCGGATCGTCCACCGGACGGGACTTCGCCTCCACCGCCGAGGTCAGGTCGATCCCGAACAGGAAGCGCCACAGCGCCGCGTACGCCACCGGGTCCAGGGCCTCCAGGTCGTGCACCACCACCGTGCCCCTCGGCCCGGCCGCGTCCCACTCCGGCTTGACGGCGTAGCGGGCGTATCCGCGCAGCCCGCCGTCCGCCTCGGCCAGCACGCAGCGCAGCGCCGACGCGCCCTCCCGCCAGCCCTCGGGATCCAGTACGCCCTGCCGCTCCCAGCCCGGACGACGCTCCAGCATGCCGGGCCGGGAAGGCACCCGGCGGGCGTAGAGCGCCTCGCACTCCTCCAGCGCCGCGACCGGATCGGCGCTCCGCAGCCGGACCCCGTCCGTACCCGGCGGCACCTCCAGACGCACCCTGGCGGTGTCGATCCGCGCGCGCACGTGGCGGGCAGCGACGCCGTACCCGAAGCGTCCGTAGATCGCCGGCTCCGAGGCGGTCAGCACCGCCAGCGGCTCCCCGGCCGCCCGCACGTCGTCCAACTGCCGCCGCATCATGGCGGTCAGGATGCCGCGCCGCCGGTGCGTGGCGGCCACGCTGACCATCGACAGCCCTCCGGTGGGCACGATCGCGCCGCCGGGCACCGACATGCGGAAGGAGAGCGTGCCGGCCGTGCCGACGATCTCCTCCCCGTCCCGGACGGCGATCGACCGCTCGAACTCCGTCAGCTCCCGCCACAGCGCCCGGGCCTCGGGCGGCTCGGACTCGCCGAAGGCGAGTTCGAGCTTCCCGTACCAGTCGTCCCACTCCCCGGGGCGCAGCGTCCGCAGATCCGTACTCGTCATGCGACCATCCCTATCAGGCGGGTGGAGGCGGGGCGACTGGTTATCGAACACCGTTTCAGGTCCGCCATGCCGGGAATCGACGGACCCCCGAACGGGTGGATAAGGTCCCTGACATGGCAGGTCGCACGGGCAAGACCCCTCCCGCGCCCCGGTTGTACCAGGCCCGCAAGGCCGTCCACCGGGTCCGCACCGTCCTGCGCCGCTCCGCCGTCGACTACTTCCGAGGCGAGGGGTCCGACTGGATCGCCTTCGCGGCCCTGCTCGCCACCGTCCCCGCCCTCGCCTACGCCACCGCCGCCGAGCCGCTGTGGTTCGCGCCCGAGGCCCTGGTGCTGCCGGTGATCGCGGGCGGCCTGCTGCTGCGCCCGGCCAGCCTGCTGGTCCTGTACGCCGCCGCGGCCGGCGCCCTGATCGTGGAGGCCACCGTGCTCGGCCCGTACACGGCCGGGCCCGGCCGCGTCACGCCGGGGACGGTCCTGGTGGTGGGCGCGGTCGGGCTCTCCGGGCTGCTGATCGCCCAGTTCCGCAGCCGGGTCGGCGTCCCATGGCGGCGCGGCAACACCATGCTGTTCGACCTGCGCGAGCGCATCCGCGTCCAGAGCAAGCTGCCGAAGCTGCCCGCGGGCTGGCACCGGGAGATGGCGCTGCGCCCGGCGGGCGGGCAGTCCTTCTCCGGCGACTTCGTCGTCGCCACCCTCACCGGGCCCGACCGCCGCACCCTGGAGGCCGTCCTCACCGACGTCTCCGGCAAGGGCATGGACGCGGGCTCCCGCGCGCTGCTGCTGTCCGGCGCCTTCGGCGGGCTGCTGGGCTCCCTGCCCCCGCACGCGTTCCTCCCGGCCGCCAACGACTACCTGCTGCGCCAGGACTGGCAGGAGGGGTTCGCGACCTCCGTCCACCTCGTCCTCGACCTCGACAGCGGCGACTACGAGCTGTTCTCCGCGGGCCACGTCCCGGCCCTCCAGCTCAACGCGGGCAGCGGCCGCTGGGAGGAGAAGAACGCCGACGGACCGCTCCTGGGCGTCTACGACGGCGCCCGGTTCGACGCGGTCAAGGGCAGCCTGCGCCCGGGCGACGTCCTGATGCTCTTCACCGACGGACTGGTGGAGACCGCAGACCGGGAGCTGGCCGAGGGCATCGACCGGCTGACGGGAGAGGCCGACCGCTATGTCGTCGCCGGCTTCGAGGGAGCGGCCTGGCACCTGATCGAGGCCGTCGCCCGCGACGTCAACGACGACCGGGCCCTGCTGCTGATCCGCCGTGACTGACGGCGCGGCGACGGCCGGTACCGACGGCACGGCCGGGGCGCCGGGCGGGGCCCTGCGGTGGCCGGTCACCGAGGCGGAGGCGGTGGCCGAGCAGGAGCGGATCCGGGCCGCGGCCGACCCGGTCGGCCCGGGACCGGCGCCGGGGCGGGCACGCCGCGTCGCCGGGGTCGACGTCACCTACGACGAGGACAGCGACCTGCTGGTCGCGGCGGCCGTCGTGCTGGACGCGGAGAGCCTGGAGGTCCTGGAGGAGGCGGTCCACACCGGCCGCAGCCGCTTCCCGTACATCCCCGGGCTGCTCGCCTTCCGCGAGCTGCCGCCGGTGCTGGCCGCACTGGAGAAGCTCGGTACGCCACCCGATCTGGTGGTCTGCGACGGTTACGGCTACGCGCACCCCCGGAGGGCCGGGCTGGCGGTGCACCTGGGCGTACTGACCGGGCTGCCGTGCTTCGGGGTCGCCAAGTCGCCCTTCGTCTTCGACCACACCGAGCCGGGGCCGCGGCGAGGCGACGCCTCACCGCTGCTGGACCGGCGGTCCGTCCCGCCCGAGACCGTGGGCCGCGCGCTGCGCACCCAGCCCGGCGTCAGGCCGGTGTTCGTCTCCGCCGGCCACGGGATCGGCCTGGACCACGCCTGCGCCCACACCCTGCGCCTCGCCCCGCGCTACCGGCTGCCGGAGACGACGCGCGGCGCCGACGGACTCAGCCGCAGGGTCCTGAGGGAGATCAGGGAGGGCCTGCGGGAGCCGTACGGCGCCGCGGAGTGACGAGCCCCGTGCGGGGCGGTCAGCGCGATCCGGCCGTCTCGGCCGTCCTGGCCGCCCCGGCGGACTCGGCGGACTCGGCCGTCCCGGCGGACCCTGCCGGTCCGCCGGTGCGCTGCCGGGCCGCCTCGGCGGCGTCCCGCTTGAAGAGCCAGTCCATCCTGGGCTCCATCGCGAACCGGAACGTCCGCCGCACCGGCGAGCTGCACAGCACGGCCGCCAGGGCCGCGGCGCCGATCGTCAGCACGACGATGCCGGCCGGCGTGGTGATCCACGGGAACGCGTCGTACCACCCGAAGATCCGCGAGGCCTGCACCAGGAAGCCGTGCAGCAGGTAGGCGTACAGCGTCCCCGCGCCCAGCGCGGTGAACCACATGTGGCGCCGGGGGACCCAGGCGAAGAAGCAGGCGGACAGCACCAGCGAGCAGGCGAACATCGCAAGGTTCATGGCGACGCCGATCCACCAGGGCACGCCGAGTTCCTGACCACTGCTGTTGTGGTAGAACCACTCGAAGTTCATCCGGGGCCCCGACCAGTACGCGAAGACCAGCGCCGCGGCGGCCACGGGCACGCTCAGCAGCCGCGCCCCGCGCTGCCGCACGCGCTCGAAGTGCTCGGGCCGCAGGCAGAGTCCGAGCACGAAGAACGGCAGGAGCTGCAGCACCCGCTGGAGGTCCAGGTCGTTGCCGATGTCGGGTGAGGCGGAGGCCAGCAGGGCGATGCCCAGGGCTATCGGCAGGGGACGGCGCAGCGTCTTCCACAGCGGGGTCGTCAGCCGCCACACGAACAGCGCGATCAGGAACCAGGTCAGGTACCAGGGATCGAGCAGGCTCACGGGGTGGTCCGGGGAGTCCGCCGCCTTCCTGAACAGGCTGTAGGCGGTCTCGAAGATCAGGTACGGCACGAGTACGCCGGTCACCAGCCGCCGCACCCGGCCCGGGCGCATGTCGAAGCTGCGGGAGAAGTAGCCGGAGACGATGATGAAGGCCGGCATGTGGAAGGCGTACACGAAGTTGTAGGCCGCCAGCACCGCCCGCGAGTCGTCGATCACGGGCCGCCAGGCGTGCCCCACCACGACCAGCGCGATCGCCAGGAACTTGGCGTTGTCGAAGAACGCGTCCCGCTGCTTGGCTCCTCCCGCTCCGCTTCCCTGCCCGGTCCGGACGGCCTCCGGTGCGGAGGGCGCGGACGGCGCGGACTGTGCGGTCGCGCCGGGTCTTGCGGGAGGGAGCGGGGAGCGCTCATGGCCGACGTGGAACATCTGCCGCACCTTAGTGGGAATCCATCCGGAGGTAAATCCGGGGAGGTCTCACCGCCCCCGGCACGGGGAATTGCGGCCGGTGCCCCCCGGGCGGCGGGCAGACAGGAGACTCTTTGGTTGTATGTCCGTTAAGTTCCATTGGATCTGAATTTCCTTCCGGTCATGTCGGACTTGTCCCCCGAGGGGGGTCCTTCCTTCCCGCGGGGTGTTTCCCCGTGCGGCGCGGGCCGCGGCGTCACCGAATTCCGGCGGTGAAGTTATTGGGAATGTTCTCGGCAGGCCCGATCCGAAACACGGGTGTGTGCTGCACCGATCCGGCCGGTGCCCGGTGGGGCGCGCCGGCCGGCCCGGTCCGCTGACACGCCCGGGGCCCGCCGATCCTCCACCTGTCTCCACTGGCGCGGCAGTTGGTGGCACGATGGTCACGCCGGGGACGCGGTGGAGGGTCCCCGGGCCGGCGCGGCCGGCGCAGAGGCGTTGCGACCGAGGGTGTGATCAGTTGTGGCCATTTCACTGTCTGTGGTGCTGCTCTTGGCGATCATCATGGTCGTTCTCATGCGCAGCGGCTCGCTGAAGGCGGGGCCCGCGCTCGTCGCGATCCTCTTCGGCTTCTTCCTGGCCTCCACGGGCATCGCTCCGTCGATCAACCGCTTCCTCGACTCGCTCGCCGAGTCGATCAACCAGATCACTTTCTGAGCCGCGCCCCGGACGGCAGCCCCGCCCGGGGCGCGGAAAAAGCGGGAAAAGAGCTGGACAAAGAGCGCGAATGCGGAGAACGGCCCGGTCCTCACCGAGGACCGGGCCGTTCTCCGCATGGAGCGGGCGACGGGAATCGAACCCGCGTAGCCAGTTTGGAAGACTGGGGCTCTACCATTGAGCTACGCCCGCAGCGCCGCCGTCGTCCACGGGGCAGGCAGATCATACAGATCGCAGCCGGCCGACCGTGAACCGTGTGCGGCACGCTCCGCATCGTACGGCATGTACTCTACGTGTCGCACGGACGGGGTGTGGCGCAGCTTGGTAGCGCGTCCGCTTTGGGAGCGGAAGGCCGTCGGTTCGAATCCGGCCACCCCGACCACGTACTATGAAAGACGCGCCTGTCTGTGTCGTGTCTGCGTGCGGGGCGCCTCACAAGAAGTACGAAGTCCCAGCAGTCAGCCCCCAAGGAGACCGACCGTGAAGAGCGCCGTGGAGACCCTGAACCCCACCCGGGTTCGGCTCACTGTCGAGGTGCCCTTCGAGGAGCTCAAGCCCAGCCTCGACGCGGCGTACAAGAAGATCAACCAGCAGGTCACCGTGCCCGGCTTCCGCAAGGGCAAGGTCCCCGCCCGGGTGATCGACCAGCGGTTCGGCCGGGGTGCGGTCCTGGAGGAGGCCGTCAACGACGCGCTTCCCAAGCTCTACCAGGACGCCGTCGAAGAGGGTGAGCTGAGCCCGCTCGGCCAGCCCGAGGTCGACATCACCGAGCTCAAGGACAACGAGCTCCTGGCGTTCACCGCCGAGGTGGACGTCCGCCCCTCCATCGAGATCCCCGACTACTCCGGCATCGAGGTCACCGTCGACGCCGTCGAGGTCACCGACGAGGACGTGGAGAAGTCGGTCGAGCAGCTCCGCGAGCGCTTCGCCTCCACCACCGTCGTCGAGCGCCCCGCCGCCGAGGGCGACGTGGTCAAGATCGACCTGGAGGCCAGGGTCGACGGCGAGGTCCTGGAGGACGGCGTCGCCAAGGGCATCGACTACACCATCGGCTCCGGCGAGCTGCTGGACGGCATCGACGAGGCCGTCACCGGCCTGGAGGCCGGCGGTTCCGCGACCTTCACCTCCGAGCTCAAGGGCGGTTCCGCCGCGGGCCGCGAGGCCGAGGTCAAGGTGGACGTCACCTCCGTCTCCGCCCGCGAACTGCCCGAGCTGGACGACGACTTCGCCCAGCTCGCCAGCGAGTTCGACACCCTTGAGGAGCTGCGTGCCGACAGCCGCAAGCGCCTGGAGCGGATGAAGAAGTACGACCAGGCCACCCAGGCCCAGGAGAAGGTGCTCGACGAGCTGATCTCCCTGGTCGAGGTCCCGATCCCGGAGAAGCTCCTCCAGGACGAGATCAACACCCGCAAGCACAACCTGGTCAACCACCAGCTCGCGCAGCTCGGCATGGACCTCGCGACCTACCTGAAGATGCAGGAGAAGTCCGAGGAGGAGTTCGAGACCGAGCTCAAGGAGCAGGCGGAGAAGGGCATCCGGACCCAGTTCATCCTCGATGAGCTGGTCAGCAAGGAGAAGCTGAACGTCAACCAGGAGGAGCTCACCGAGCACCTCATGCGGCGCGCCCAGTCCTCCGGCATGAGCCCCGACCAGTTCGCCCAGGCCGTCGTCGAGGGCGGCCAGGTGCCGATGCTCGTCGGCGAGGTCGCCCGCGGCAAGGCGCTCGCGGTCGTCGTCGAGGCCGCCAAGGTCACCGACACCAACGGCGAGACCGTCTCCATGGAGGACGAGGAGGACGAGGAGTCCGCCGAGGCCGCCGACGCCTCCTCCGAGTCCGCTGCCGAGTCCGCCGGTGAGTCCGCCGAGCAGGGCGGCGAGAAGTCCGAGGGCTGATCCGCGGGGCCCCGCCCCACGACCGGCCGAACGGGCCCGCACGCGACACCGCGTGCGGGCCCGTTCGCGTACGGCGGAACACGCCGACCTCACCTGCGGGAACGCTCCCTGCGCTAACAGCGAACAGTTCTCGGACCGGGATGGCGCAGTCGGACCCGCGCGTTAGGGTCCAAGTACAGACGAAGACCCCAGAGACGGCCCTGCGGCAGACGCGGCCGTCCGTATACGAGCAGGTGGACACGTGACGCTTCCGATGCCTTCCGCCGCCACCGAGCCGACCATCGGTGGCCTCGGCGACCAGGTCTACAACCGGCTGCTCAACGAGCGGATCATCTTCCTCGGCCAGCCGGTCGACGACGACATCGCCAACAAGATCACCGCTCAGCTGCTCCTCCTGGCCGCTGACCCGGACAAGGACATCTACCTCTACATCAACAGCCCGGGCGGTTCGATCACGGCCGGCATGGCGATCTACGACACCATGCAGTACATCAAGAACGACGTGGTGACCATCGCCATGGGCCTGGCCGCGTCCATGGGCCAGTTCCTGCTGAGCGCGGGCACCCCCGGCAAGCGCTTCGCCCTGCCGAACGCGGAGATCCTCATCCACCAGCCCTCCGCGGGCCTGGCGGGCTCGGCCTCGGACATCAAGATCCACGCCGAGCAGCTGCTGCGCACCAAGAAGAAGATGACGAGGCTGTCCGCGCTGCACACCGGCCAGAGCGAGGAGCAGTGGACCCGCGACGCCGACCGCGACCGCTGGTTCACCGCCCAGGAGGCCAAGGAGTACGGCCTGATCGACGAGGTCTACGGCTCCGCCACGCAGCTTCCGGGCGGCGGCGGTACGGGCGCGTGAGCGCCTGACGTCCCGCAGCTCGACACCGCAGCCAGTCCATCTCTCCAGAACGGTGTACAGCCACATGAACAGTCAGCACAGCTTCCCCGGGGCCGGGGGCCACGACCGCCTCGAGGCCCGCTACACCGGGCCGTCGGCCGAGTCCCGCTACGTCGTTCCGCGCTTCGTGGAGCGCACCTCGCAGGGCGTGCGGGAGTACGACCCGTACGCGAAGCTCTTCGAGGAGCGCGTGATCTTCCTCGGCGTGCAGATCGACGACGCCTCCGCCAACGACGTCATGGCGCAGCTGCTGTGCCTGGAGTCGATGGACCCCGACCGCGACATCTCGGTCTACATCAACAGCCCCGGCGGCTCCTTCACGGCGCTGACGGCCATCTACGACACGATGCAGTTCGTCAAGCCGGACATCCAGACCGTCTGCATGGGCCAGGCCGCCTCCGCCGCGGCCGTGCTGCTCGCCGCCGGTACCCCCGGCAAGCGGATGGCGCTGCCCAACGCGCGGATCCTGATCCACCAGCCGTACAGCGAGACCGGCCGCGGCCAGGTCTCCGACCTGGAGATCGCCGCCAACGAGGTGCAGCGGATGCGCACCCAGCTGGAGGAGATGCTCGCCAAGCACTCCGACAAGCCGATCGAGCAGATCAGCCAGGACATCGAGCGCGACAAGATCCTCACCGCCGAGGAGTCGCTGGAGTACGGCCTGATCGACCAGATCATCTCCACCCGCAAGACCTCGGTGGGGCTGGGCTGAGTCCGCGGATTCTCCCGAACATTTCCGCCCCCCTCGGGTCGAGTCGGTCCGAGGGGGGCCCATTCAGGGGGCCGGGCAAGGTACCGTCATAGGGGGTCCGGGGGCCGCCCCCGCCAAGGCCCAGAGCAAGCACCCGGGTTCGCGGAACTCGACGGATCCCAGGCGAAGGAGAAGCACCTCGTGGCACGCATCGGTGACGGCGGCGATCTGCTCAAGTGCTCGTTCTGCGGCAAGAGCCAGAAGCAGGTGAAGAAGCTCATCGCGGGGCCGGGCGTCTACATCTGCGACGAGTGCATCGACCTCTGCAACGAGATCATCGAGGAAGAGCTCGCCGACACCTCCGAGATGCGCTGGGACGAACTGCCCAAGCCGCGTGAGATCTACGAGTTCCTCGAGGGGTACGTCGTCGGCCAGGAGGCAGCCAAGAAGGCCCTCTCCGTCGCCGTCTACAACCACTACAAGCGGGTACAGGCGGGCGAGAACGGCGGCTCGCAGGGCCGTGACGACGGCATCGAGCTGGCCAAGTCCAACATTCTGCTGCTGGGTCCCACCGGTTCCGGCAAGACGCTGCTGGCGCAGACCCTCGCCCGGATGCTGAACGTCCCCTTCGCCATCGCCGACGCCACCGCCCTGACCGAGGCCGGCTACGTGGGCGAGGACGTCGAGAACATCCTGCTGAAGCTGATCCAGGCCGCCGACTACGACGTCAAGAAGGCCGAGACCGGGATCATCTACATCGACGAGATCGACAAGGTCGCCCGCAAGAGCGAGAACCCGTCGATCACCCGCGACGTCTCCGGCGAGGGCGTGCAGCAGGCGCTGCTGAAGATCCTGGAGGGCACCACCGCCTCCGTGCCGCCGCAGGGCGGGCGCAAGCACCCCCACCAGGAGTTCATCCAGATCGACACCACGAACGTGCTGTTCATCGTGGGCGGCGCCTTCGCCGGGCTGGAGAAGATCATCGAGTCCCGGGCGGGTGCCAAGGGCATCGGTTTCGGCGCGACGATCCGCTCCAAGCGCGAGATCGAGGCCAGCAACCAGTTCGAGGACGTCATGCCCGAGGACCTGGTCAAGTTCGGCATGATCCCGGAGTTCATCGGCCGTCTGCCGGTCATCACCTCCGTCCACAACCTCGACCGCGAGGCCCTGCTGAAGATCCTGGTCGAGCCGCGCAACGCGCTGGTGAAGCAGTACCAGCGGCTGTTCGAGCTCGACGGCGTGGAGCTGGACTTCGACCGCCCGGCACTGGAGGCCATCGCCGACCAGGCGATCCTGCGGGGCACCGGGGCGCGCGGTCTGCGCGCGATCATGGAGGAGGTCCTGATGTCGGTGATGTACGAGGTGCCCTCGCGCAAGGACGTGGCGCGCGTGGTGATCACCGAGGACGTCGTCCACTCCAACGTCAACCCCACCCTGGTGCCCCGCTCCCGCGGCGAGCGCGAGCAGGGCCAGGGGCCGCGCGAGAAGAGCGCGTAGCGCGGACGCGCGGCACGCGCGCATGCGGCGGGGGCCGCCCGGAATCCCTCCGGACGGCCCCCGCCGCATGTGCGCGTCGGGGCGCGCGGTGCGGTTGTCACTCGATCTCGACGCGCGCCTTGCTGCGCAGTTCCGTGGCCAGGTCGGCGGCATCGCCGATCGGAGCCCCGCCCTTGCCGCTGAGGAACGCCGAGATGTCGGCCAGGGACACAGCGCCGACGGTGCTGTGGTCGGCCCAGACGCAGAAGGGAATGGTCGCCTTCTTGCCGCTTCCCAGCCCGGTGGAGGAGTCACCGGTGAACTCGGCCTCCTGGCACTTCATCACGGCGTTCTCCAGCCCTTCGGGGGACACCTCCTCCGGTTCGCCGACCAGCGTGACCTTCGCGTCGCCCTCCTCGGGGGAGTCTTCCTCGGTGCCCTCGGAGAGGGTCGTGAACAGGGCGTCGACGGCTGCTTCCGGGTTCTTCACCTCTCCCCACACCCCGTTGAAGGACAGGGCCATACCGGTGGTGGGGCTGGGATCGGCGACATCGCCGGTGAAGTACTCGGCGTTGACCTCCTCGGCATTGGAGACGCCGACGTTCTCCAGCTTCCTGAGGTCGTCCGAGTCGAACCCGTCCGGGTCGCCGGACGGGGTCTTCTTGTACTCGCCGGCCACCGTCGCGGGGGGCACGAGCTTGTACCGCTTGCCGTCGTCGGCGATGTCGCCGCCGCTGCCGCCGCCGGAGAAGACGAAGTAGCCGCCCACCGCCAGGCCGACGACCGCGAGGACGGCCACCAGGGCGCCGATCGTCCTGCCCTTGCCGCCGCCGCCCGGCGGGGGCGGGGGCATGTAGCCCCCGGGCTGCTGCGGGTGACCCGGCTGTCCCCAGCCGCCCTGCTGGGGGAAGCCCGGCTGGGGGTGGCCGGGCTGACCGGGCTGCTGCGGATAGCCGTACCCCGGTTGCCCCTGCGGCGGCATGCCCGGCTGCTGCGGGTGGCCGTACCCCGGCTGGGGCTCTCCGTACCCCGGCTGGGGGCCGCCGTACGGCGGTTGCTGACCGTACGGCGGCTGCTGACCGTACGGACCGGGCTGCGGTGGCGGCTGGTTGTGACTCACGCTGGGGCTCCCCCTTGGTCGGACACGTTCACGAATGGGCCGTCCCATCCTGGCGGACCCCGGCGCTCCCCCGTCACCCGGACCCCCAAACCGGTTCGAGACCGCCGTACGGCCGCCCGTACACTGGCCGTCGTGACCGAGAACACTCAGCAGAGCCCGACCCCCGAGGGGGCGGAGCCGTCGAACAGCGCCCATGCCGACCTGCCGACCCAGTACGTTCCGGCCGAGGTGGAGGGGAAGCTGTACGAGCGCTGGGTAGAGCGCGGTTACTTCGAGGCGGACGCCAAGAGCGACAAGCCGCCGTACACGATCGTCATCCCGCCGCCCAACGTCACCGGCAGCCTGCACCTGGGCCACGCCTTCGAGCACACGCTGATCGACGCCCTCACCCGCCGCAAGCGGATGCAGGGGCACGAGACGCTGTGGCAGCCGGGCATGGACCACGCCGGCATCGCCACCCAGAACGTCGTCGAGCGCGAGCTGGCCAAGGAGGGCAAGTCCCGCCACGATCTGGGCCGCGAGGCGTTCGTCGAGCGGGTGTGGCAGTGGAAGTCGGAGTCCGGCGGGCAGATCTCCGGCCAGATGCGGCGGCTGGGCGACGGCGTCGCCTGGTCGCGTGAGCGCTTCACCATGGACGAGGGGCTCTCCCGGGCCGTCCAGACGATCTTCAAGCGGCTCTACGACGACGAGCTGATCTACCGCGCCGAGCGGATCATCAACTGGTGCCCGCGCTGTCTGACGGCCATCTCCGACATCGAGGTGGAGTACGCCGACCAGGACGGCGAGCTGGTCTCGATCCGCTACGGCGAGGGCGAGAACTCCATCGTCGTGGCCACCACCCGCGCCGAGACGATGCTCGGCGACACCGCCGTGGCCGTCCACCCCGACGACGAGCGCTACGCCCACCTCGTCGGCACCGAGATCGAGCTGCCGCTCACCGGCCGGCGCATCCCGGTCGTCGCCGACGAGCACGTGGACCCCGGGTTCGGCACGGGCGCCGTCAAGGTCACCCCGGCGCACGACCCGAACGACTTCGAGATCGGCCGCCGCCACGACCTGCCGAGCATCACGGTCATGGACGAGCACGCGGTCATCACCGCCCACGGCCCGTTCCAGGGCCTGGACCGGCTGGAGGCGCGCTCGGCGGTCGTCGGCGCGCTGCGCGCCGAGGGGCGCATCGTCGCCGAGAAGCGCCCCTACGTCCACTCCGTCGGCCACTGCTCGCGGTGCAAGACGACCATCGAGCCGCGGCTGTCGATGCAGTGGTGGGTGAAGGTCGGCCCGCTGGCGAAGGCCGCCGGCGACGCGGTGCGCGACGGCCGCGTCACCATCCACCCCAGGGAGATGGAGTCCCGCTACTTCGGCTGGGTCGACAACCTCCACGACTGGTGCATCTCCCGCCAGCTGTGGTGGGGCCACCGCATCCCCGTCTGGTACGGCCCCGACGGCGAGACCGTCTGCGTCGGCCCGGACGAGGAGCCCCCGGCCGGCGAGGGCTGGCACCAGGACAGCGACGTGCTGGACACCTGGTTCTCCTCCGGCCTGTGGCCCTTCTCCACCCTCGGATGGCCCGAGCGGACCGAGAGCCTGGAGAAGTTCTATCCGAACTCCGTCCTGGTCACCGGCTACGACATCCTCTTCTTCTGGGTCGCCCGGATGATGATGTTCGGCCTGTACGCGATGGACGGCACCCCGCCGTTCCACACCATCGCGCTGCACGGCATGGTCCGCGACCAGTTCGGCAAGAAGATGTCGAAGTCCTTCGGCAACGCGGTCAACCCGCTGGACTGGATGGACAAGTACGGCTCCGACGCGCTGCGCTTCACCCTCGCGCGCGGTGCCAACCCCGGTGTCGACGTCCCCATCGGCGAGGACTGGGTCCAGGCGTCCCGCAACTTCGCCAACAAGGTCTGGAACGCCACCCGCTTCGCGCTGATGAACGGGGCCACGGTCGAGGGCGCCCTGCCCGCGCCCGAGGAGATGTCGGCGACCGACCGCTGGATCCTCTCCCGGCTGAACACGGTCGTGGCCGAGGTGGACGCGTACTACGACGACTACCAGTTCGCCAAGCTCTCCGACCTCCTCTACCACTTCGCCTGGGACGAGGTCTTCGACTGGTACGTCGAGCTGTCCAAGACCACCTTCGCCGCGGGCGGCGACGCGGCCCGCGCCTCCGCCCGCGTCCTGGGCGAGGTCCTGGACACCACGCTGCGGCTGCTCCACCCGGTGATGCCGTTCGTCACCGAGACGCTGTGGACGACGCTGACCGGCGGCGAGTCCGTGGTGATCGCGGACTGGCCCTCCGACTCCGGCTTCCGCGACACGGCGGCCGAGCAGGAGATCGCCACCCTTCAGCAGGTGATCACCGAGGTCCGCCGCTTCCGAGCCGATCAGGGCCTCCAGCCCGGCCAGCGCGTCCCGGCCCGCCTCGCGCTGGAGGGGACGGAGCTGGCGGTCCACGAGGCGGCCATCCGCTCCCTGCTGCGCCTGCAGCCGGCCGGCGAGGACTTCCGGGCCACCGCGTCCCTGCCGGTGGCCGGGGCGAAGGTGGAGCTGGACCTGTCCGGCGCGATCGACTTCGCCGCCGAGCGCAAGCGCCTGGCCAAGGATCTGGCGGCGGCGGAGAAGGAGCTGGCGCAGACCACGGCCAAGCTCGGCAACGAGGGCTTCCTGGCCAAGGCCCCCGACCACGTGGTCGCCAAGATCCGCACCCGCAGGGAGCAGGCCGAGGCGGACATCGCCCGGATCTCCGCCCAGCTGGAGGCACTGCCGCAGGCCTAGGAGCCCCCGCGAGCGGGTAGGAGGACGGATACGACGAGAGAGCGGTGGCCGCCGCGCCCGGGCCGGGCGCGGCGGCCACCGCCGTCTCCGTACACTGAAACGGTGAGTGAGCAGCCCCCGCACGACCCGCACGAAGGCCCCGGCGACGCCTCCGGTCAGGAGGGGGAGCACGGCGATCCCCTGGAGCGGTTCGACGAGATCATCGACGCCGAGACCGACCGCGACCCCGATCTCGCCGTGATCGAGGCAGGCAGCCGCACCCTGCGCACCCAGGCCGGGCCGGCCGGAGGCGGCGAGCTGCCGACCCGCCCCGAGGACCCGGAGCTGGACCGGGCGCTGCGGGCGGTGGAGTCCGAGCTGGTGGGGCGGTGGCCCGAGACGAAGCTGGAGCCGTCCCTGGCGCGGATCGCCGCGCTGATGGACGTGCTGGGCGAGCCGCAGCGCTCCTACCCCTCCATCCACATCACCGGCACCAACGGCAAGACCACCACCGCCCGGATGATCGAGGCGCTGCTGGGCGCCTTCGACCTGCGCACCGGCCGCTACAGCAGCCCGCACGTCCAGGCCATGACCGAGCGGATCAGCCTGGACGGCGCGCCGATCTCCGCCGAGAGGTTCATCGAGACGTACCAGGACCTGCGGCCGTACGTGGAGATGGTGGACGCGGCCCAGGAGCACCGGCTGTCCTTCTTCGAGGTCATGACGGGCATGGCCTACGCGGCCTTCGCCGACGCGCCGGTGGACGTGGCGGTCGTCGAGGTCGGCATGGGCGGGAGCTGGGACGCCACCAACGTGATCGACGCGTCCGTCGCCGTCGTCACCCCGATCTCGCTGGACCACACCGACCGGCTGGGCGAGACGCCCGAGGAGATCGCGGGGGAGAAGTCCGGCATCGTCAAGCGGGGCGCCACGGTGGTGCTGGCCCAGCAGCCGGTGGAGGCCGCCTCGGTCGTGCTGCGCAGGGCCGTGGAGATGGACGCCACCGTCGCCCGCGAGGGCCTGGAGTTCGGCGTCGTCTCCCGTGAGGTCGCCGTCGGCGGGCAGTTGCTGACGCTGCGCGGCCTGGGCGGGGAGTACCCGGAGGTCTTCCTGCCGCTGCACGGCGCCCACATGGCGCACAACGCCGCCGTGGCGCTGGCGGCCGTCGAGGCGTTCTTCGGCATCGGCTCCCGGCACGCCCGCACCCTGGACGCCGACGCCGTCCGCACCGCCTTCGCCTCCGTGGCGTCCCCGGGACGGCTGGAGGTGGTGCGCCGCAGCCCCACGGTGGTGCTGGACGCCGCGCACAACCCCGCGGGCGCCCAGGCGACGGCCGCCGCGATCACCGAGGCGTTCGGCTTCAGCCGGCTGATCGGCGTGGTCGCCCCCAGCGCCGAGAAGGACGTGAGGGGGGTGCTGGAGGCCTTCGAACCGGTCTTCGCCGAGGTCGTGCTCACCCGCAACGCCACCCCCCGCGCCATGGACGTGGACGAGCTCGCCGCGCTGGCGGTGGAGGTCTTCGGCGAGGAGCGCGTCCAGGTCGAGCCCCGGCTGGACGACGCGCTGGAGGCGGCGATCACCCTGGCCGAGGAGGAGGGCGAGTACTCCGGTGCGGGCGTACTGGTCACCGGCTCGGTCTTCACAGTCGGCGAGGCCCGGCTGCTGCTCGGAAAGGACAGGTGACACGGTGCGTACGCTCTGCGCGTCCACGCTCATCGGCGAGTTCCTCGTCATCGGCTTCGCCTCCCTGGTGGCGACGCGGCTGGGCGGGCTGCCCACGGGGACGGTGTGGGCGGTCGGCGGCACGGCGATGGTGCTGTGCCTGCTGCTGTGCGGGATGCTCGGCCGGCCCGGCGGGCTCCAGCTCGGCTGGGCGCTGCAGATCGGCCTGATCGCCTCCGGCTTCGTCGTCCCGGCGATGTTCTTCCTCGGCGCGGTCTTCGCCGGGCTGTGGTGGGCGTCGATCCACTTCGGCCGGGTGATCGACGAGGCGAAGGCCCGTTCCGCGGCGGGGGCCGGCGCCGCCTGACCGGCCGGCGTGAACGGCGCCGCGTGACCGGCCCGCGCGGGCGGGCGCCGCACGACGGGTGCCGACGGAGCGCGGGCGGGCTCCCTGTAGCCTCTGAGCACTCGTGAGAGCCCGTAAACACGTGAAAGCCGCAAGGAGCAGCCGACCATGAGCCAGCGCACCCTCGTCCTCCTCAAGCCCGACGCGGTCAGGCGGGGCCTGATCGGCGAGATCGTCGGGCGCATCGAACGCAAGGCCGGCTGGACGATCAGCGCGATGGAGCTGCGCACGCTGGACCGCGCCACGCTGGAGCGGCACTACGCCGAGCACGTCGGCCGCCCCTTCTACGAGCCGCTGCTGGAGTTCATGGCCTCCGGTCCGTCCGTGGCGATGGTCGTCGAGGGCGAGAGGGTGGTCGAGGGCGTGCGCGCCCTGGCCGGTCCGACCGACCCGATCGCCGCAGCACCCGGCTCCATCCGGGGGGATTTCGGAACGATCGTGCGTGAGAACCTTGTCCACGCCTCGGACTCCGAGGAATCCGCCGAACGGGAGCTGAAGATCTTCTTCCCCTCCCACGGCTGACGGCGTGTCAGAAACGCGAACCTCTTGACCTGGGGCGATCGATGGAATTCGATCGCCCCACGTGAATTCGCCCTCCACGCGGGGGAACGAATCACCCGGACGCGACGTCACCACATACGGGGATGACCCGCGTTCCGCCGACAATGACGGAGGAGGAACCCTCTCACCGCGTTCGAAGGAGCGCGACTACGATGGAAACTTCTCCGGGCCCCGCAGCGCACGCTGTCGTCCTCCCCTCACATCGCTCCAGTCGGAAGGCCTGACGTATCCTCATGGCGAACAACATGTCGTTCATCGGCCGTGACATGGCTGTCGACCTCGGGACCGCCAACACGCTGGTGTACGTCAGGGGTCGCGGGATCGTCCTCAACGAGCCATCGGTCGTCGCCATCAACACCAACACCGGCGGAATCCTCGCGGTCGGCGCCGAGGCGAAGAAGATGATCGGCCGCACCCCGGGCAACATCGTGGCGGTCCGCCCCCTCAAGGACGGGGTGATCGCGGACTTCGAGATCACCGAGCGGATGCTCCGCTACTTCATCCTCAAGATCCACAAGCGGCGCTACCTCGCGCGCCCCCGGGTGGTCGTGTGCGTCCCCTCCGGTATCACCGGTGTCGAGCGACGCGCGGTCATCGAGGCGTCCACCCAGGCGGGCGCCCGCCAGGTGCACATCATCGAGGAGCCGATGGCGGCCGCCATCGGCTCGGGGCTGCCGGTCCACGAGGCGACGGGCAACATGGTCGTCGACATCGGCGGCGGCACCACCGAGGTGGCCGTGATCTCCCTCGGCGGGATCGTCACCGCGCAGTCCATCCGGGTGGCGGGCGACGAGCTGGACAACGCGATCATCCAGCACATCAAGAAGGAGTACAGCCTCCTGCTGGGCGAGCGCACGGCCGAGAGCATCAAGATCACGATCGGCTCGGCGTACGACCTGGAGGAGGACGAGCACACCGAGATCCGCGGCCGCGACCTGGTCAGCGGACTGCCCAAGACCGTGGTCATCTCGGCCTCCGAGGTCCGCAAGGCCATCGAGGAGCCCGTCAACTCCATCGTGGACGCGGTGAAGACCACCCTCGACAAGTGCCCGCCCGAGCTCTCCGGCGACATCATGGACCGCGGCATCGTCCTCACCGGCGGCGGCGCCCTGCTGCGCGGCCTGGACGAGCGGCTGCGGCGCGAGACGGGCATGCCCATCCACATCGCCGAGGACCCGCTGGACTCGGTGGCGCTGGGCTCGGGCAAGTGCGTCGAGGAGTTCGAGGCGCTCCAGCAGGTGCTCGACGCCCAGCCGCGGCGGTGACACCGGGCCCGGCCGGCCCCCGCCGAGCCTCCTCCTCCCGGTCGCCGGACGGAGGCGGCCGGCGGCCCGGGGAGCCGGGCCGACACCACGGTCAGACAAGTCCAACAAGGGAAGGCACGGCCGTCGCACGTGAGGGATACACGAGAGAGCCGGCTGCTGCTCGTTCTGCTGGTCGCCGTCGCGTTCGCACTGATCACGGTGGACATCCGCGGCGGTGAACGATCGCCGCTGGACGGGGCGCGGCAGGTGACCGCGTCCGTCCTCGGCCCGGTGGAGAGCGGTGTCGCCACCGCCGTCGACCCCGTCGGCAACGCCATCGCGGCCGTACGGGACTCCGGCGAGCGCTACGACCGGATCAGCGTACTGGAGCAGGAGAACGCCGAACTGAAGCAGAGGCTCGCCGCCTCCGACCGCGACAACGCCCGGGTCAGGCAGCTCGACGACCTGCTGAGGACCGCGGGCGCCGGGCAGTACGGCATCAAGGCCGCCCAGGTCGTCGGGATCGGCGCCGCCCAGGGCTTCTCCTGGACCGTCACCATCGACGTCGGCCGCGCCGACGGCATCAGGCGCGACATGACCGTGATAAACGGCGACGGACTCGTCGGCCGGGTCACCACCGTCGGACCGAGCACCTCCACCGTGCTCCTGGCCAACGACCCCGACTTCACCGTCGGCACCCGGATGGAGGGCACCGGCGAACTCGGCTTCGCGGGCGGCCGCGGCGACAGCGCGCTGACCGTCCAGCTCCTCAACAGCAAGGCCGAGGTGAAGAAGGGCGACCGCCTGGTCACCTTCGGCTCCAGCAACGACCGGCCGTTCGTGCCCGGTGTGCCGGTGGGCGAGGTCATCCGGGTCGATCCGCACAGCGGCGGTCTCACCCGGACGGTGCGGGTGCGGCCGTACGTCGGCTTCACCAAGCTCGACATCGTCGGCGTCGTCGTCAGGCCGCCGCGCACCGACCCGCGTGACGCGGTCCTCCCGCCCAAGCCGAAGGACCGGCCCACCCCGACGGTCACGGTGACCGCCGACCCCTCGGCCGCAGCCGATCCCTCCGCAGGCCCCTCGGCGGGCGCCGGCCCCTCCGAGGAGGCCGCTCCCTCCGGGGGCGCCGCCCCCAGCCCTTCCAGGAGCTGACCGACAACGATGCACCCCAACCGGATCCTGCTCTCGACCGCGCTCGTCATCGTCGCCCTGGTGGTCCAGGTCAGCGTGCTGGCCCGGCTCCAACTGCCCGGCGCCGTACCCGACCTGCTGCTGCTGACCGTCCTCGGCCTGGCGCTGGTGTACGGCCACACCGGCGGCGCCCTGGTCGGCTTCGCGGCCGGGCTGCTGGCCGACCTCGCGCCGCCCGCCGACCACGCCGTGGGCCGCTACGCCCTGGTGCTGTGCGTCATCGGCTACGCAGCCGGCCTGACGAAGCCGGAGAACGGCCAGCACCGCTCGGCCACCGTTCCGATGCTCGTCGTGGCCGGCGCCGCCCTCTCCTCCACCCTGCTCTACGCCGGCGTCGGCGCGCTGGTCGGCGACACCGCGGCCCGCCATGTGGGCCTGGGCCTGCTGCTGACCACGGCCACCGTCTACGACCTGCTGCTCGCGCCCTTCACCGTCCCGGTGGTCATGGCGCTGGCCCGCCGTACCGCGCACGACCCGCTCGCCGACACGGCCGGCAGCGCCGGCGACGGCGCCCGCACCTACGGCGGACTGCTCGGCTCCGGAGGGATCGGCGGCCTGCGCGGCCGCACCGGCCGACTCGGCGGCCGGGCCGGCAGGGCGGGCGCCGTCCGCCGCGGCGGCCTGGCGGCCCGGACGTCCAGGAGCGGAACGGGGCGGATCAAGGGCGTCAAGCGACTGTGACGGCGACGGCGACTGTGACGGCGGCAGCGACTGTGATTGCGACGGAGACGCAGTGAGCAACATTCCCGAGACCGGGCGCACCCCCCGGGTCACCATCCGGCTGGTCGCCATCCAGATCCTGGTCTTCTCCCTGATGCTCACCCTCGGCGGGCGGCTGTGGTACCTCCAGATCCGCAACGGCGAGGAGTACGCCGAGAAGGCCGCGGGCAACCACGTGCAGCAGGTCGTCCAGCCCGCCGTGCGCGGAGCCGTCCTCGACGCGCGAGGTGTGCCGCTGGCCGACAACGAGACCCGGCTGGTGGTCTCCGCCAGCCGCACCGAGCTGATGAAGATGGACGACGGCGGCAAGGCCGTCCTCACCCGGCTCGCCGACGTCCTGGACATGACGTACAAGGAGGTCTCCGAGAAGATCCGCCTGTGCGACGCCAAGACCCCGCAGCCCTGCTGGAACGGCTCCCCCTACCAGCCGATCCCGGTGACCGACGAGGCCACCACGCAGCAGGCGCTCCAGATCCGCGAGCGCCAGGAGGACTTCCCCGGCATCACCGCCGAACCCGTCGCCGTCCGCCGCTACCCGGCCCCGTACGGCGCCCGGACCTCCCAGGTCCTTGGCTACCTCTCGCCCGTCACCGACGAGGAGATCGCGCAGAGCAAGGACACCGACTCCCCGCTGCTCAGCTCCGACCAGATCGGCCGCTCCGGTCTTGAGCGCCAGTACGACGCGGCGCTGCGCGGCGACGCGGGCGTGACGCGCTACAAGGTGGACAACCTCGGCCGCGTCATCGGGGAGGCCGAGAACGACAAGGGCGAGCCCGGCTCCTCCCTCGTCACCAGCATCGACGCGCGCGTCCAGGCCGTCGCCGAGAAGGAACTGGTCAAGGCGATGAAGGAGGCGCGCAAGCAGCACGACCGCAACACCAACCGCAACTACGAGGCGGACGCGGGCGCGGTCGTGGTGATGGAGGCCAGGACGGGCCGGATCGTGGCGATGGCCTCCGCGCCGGACTACGACCCCAACGCCTGGGTCGGCGGCATCTCCGCCAAGGACTACGCCAGGCTCACCGGCAAGAAGTCCAACTACCCGCTGCTCAACCGGGCCATCCAGGGGCAGGCCGCACCCGGATCGATCTTCAAGGTGATCCCGACCGCCGCGGCCGTCAAGGCGGGCTACGACTTCGACGGCCGCTACAACTGCTCGTCCTCGTACAGCATCGGCGGCCAGGTCTTCAAGAACTTCGAGTCGCAGAACCACGGCATGATCGACCTCGGCCGCGCGCTGGAGGTCTCCTGCGACACCGTCTACTACGCCCTGGCGCACCAGGAGTGGAAGAAGGACGGCGGCGCCAAGCCCAGGAAGAACCCCGACGACTGGTTCTACAAGATGGCCCACGAGTTCGGCCTCGGCAAGCGCACCGGGATCGACCTGCCCAACGAGGTCACCGGCCGCGTGCCCGACCGCAAGTGGAAGCAGGAGTACTGGGAGGCCAACAAGGACGCCTGGTGCAAGTACGGCAAGAAGGGCGGGGACTACGTCGAGCAGATCGCGTACGAGAACTGCCTGGAGGGCAACAGGCTGCGCGCCGGCGACAGCGTCAACTACTCCATCGGACAGGGCGACACGCTGGTGACGCCCATTCAGATGGCGGCCATCTACGCGGCCCTGAGCAATGGCGGCACCATGTACGAGCCCACCGTCGGAAAGGCCGTCATCAGCCCCGACGGCAAGAGCGTCGAGGAGATCGAGCCGAAGAAGCGCGGCAGGCTGCCGATGGACGCCAAGACCCTGCGCCAGACCGACAAGGCGCTGGAGGGCGTCGCCACCCGCGGCACCGCCGCCTGGCGCTTCGCCGACGCCGGCTGGCCGCAGAAGGAGATCCCCATGCACGCCAAGACCGGTACGGCCGAGGTCTACGGCAAGCAGACCACCTCGTGGTTCGCGACCTACACCGACGAGTACGCGATCGTCATGACGATCTCCCAGGGCGGTACCGGCTCCGGCGCCTCCGGCCCCGCGGTGCGCGCGATCTACGACGCGCTGTACGGCGTGGGCGAGGACGGGAAGATCGACAAGAGGAAGGCCCTGCTGCCGAAACCGCAGAAGAAGCTTCCCGGGATCAACCCGGACGGCACCATCGAGGCCCTGCGCCAGAAGGGCTTCAAGCCGTGAGCACCCACTCCTACACCGGAAAGCCCTGGCAGGAGCGCTCGGCCTGGAGCAGGCTGACGGCCCGTGACTCCGTCCTGCGCCGCCTGGACTGGACGCTGCTGCTGGCCTGCGTGGCGCTGTCCGTCATCGGCTCCCTGCTGGTGTGGTCCGCCACCCGCAACCGCACCGAGCTGAACGAGGGCGATCCGCAGCACTTCCTGTGGCGCCATCTGATCAGCCTCGCCATCGGCGTGGCGCTGGCCGTGGGCACCGTCCTGCTCGGCCACCGCAGGCTGCGCGGCGCGGTCCCGGTGCTGTACGTGCTGTCGGTGCTGCTCACACTGCTCGTGCTCACCCCGCTCGGTGCGACGATCAACGGCCAGCGCGCCTGGCTGGACCTGGGCGCCGGCCTGTCGCTCCAGCCCGCCGAGTTCGCCAAGATCACCATCATCCTGGGCATGGCGATGCTGCTCGCAGCCCAGGTGGACGCGGGCGACCGGCTCCACCCCGACCACCGCACGGTGGTGCAGGCCCTCGGCCTGGCCGCGGTGCCGATCGGGATCGTCATGCTGATGCCCGACATGGGCTCGGTGATGGTGCTGGTCGTGATCGTGCTGGGTGTGCTGCTGGCCTCCGGCGCGTCCAACCGCTGGATCATCGGCCTGCTGGCCGCGGGCGGCGTCGGCGCGGTCCTGGTCTGGCAGCTCGGCGTGCTCGACGACTACCAGATCAAGCGCTTCGCCGCCTTCGCCAACCCCGCGCTCGACCCGTCCGGCGCCGGCTACAACACCAACCAGGCCAGGATCGCCATCGGCTCGGGCGGCCTCTACGGCAAGGGACTGTTCGAGGGCAGCCAGACCACCGGGCGGTTCGTCCCCGAGCAGCAGACCGACTTCGTCTTCACCGTCGCGGGCGAGGAACTGGGCTTCCTCGGCGCGGGCCTGATCATCCTCCTGGTGGGCGTGGTGCTGTGGCGCGCCTGCCGCATCGCACTGGAGACGACCGAGCTGTACGGCACCATCGTCGCCGCCGGGATCATCGCCTGGTTCGCCTTCCAGTCCTTCGAGAACATCGGGATGACCATGGGCATCATGCCGGTCGCCGGCCTGCCGCTGCCCTTCGTCAGCTACGGCGGCACCTCGATGTTCGCCGTCTGGATCGCCATCGGGCTGCTCCAGTCGATCCGGGTGCAGCGCCCGGTGTCCGCCTGAGCCCCGCGCCCCTGCCTCCGGCCCCGGTCCCCGACCGTGCCCGCGTGACGGCCGCCCCCGGTACGCGGGCACGGGGCCCGCTCCGGCAGGCGTTACGCTGGATGGTCACTCCCGTCCGCCGGCCAGGCGGCACGGCGCCGGCCGCACGGCCGGCCGCTGAAAACCAGTAAATCCGGCAAACCCGGCGAACCCCAGCATCCGAGGACACCACCCATGCCTGTCGAGTCGGTCTTCCCGCGCCTGGAGGCCCTCCTCCCGCACGTCCAGAAGCCGATCCAGTACGTCGGCGGAGAGCTGAACTCCACCGTCAAGGACTGGGACGCCTGCGATGTCCGCTGGGCCCTGATGTACCCCGACGCCTACGAGGTCGGCCTGCCCAACCAGGGCGTCATGATCCTCTACGAGGTCCTCAACGAGCGCGAGGGCGTGCTGGCCGAGCGCACCTACAGCGTCTGGCCGGACCTGGAGAAGCTCATGCGCGAGCACCGGGTCCCGCAGTTCACCGTGGACGCCCACCGCCCGGTCGGCGCCTTCGACCTGTTCGGCGTCTCCTTCTCCACCGAGCTGGGCTACACCAACCTGCTCACCGCCCTGGACCTGGCCGGCATCCCGCTCCGGGCGGAGGACCGCGGCGTGGACCACCCGGTGGTCGTCGCCGGCGGCCACGCCGCCTTCAACCCCGAGCCGATCGCCGACTACATCGACTGCGCGGTCATCGGCGACGGCGAGCAGGCCGTACTGGAGAT
The DNA here is from genome assembly GCF_046614825.1 of Streptomyces nanhaiensis. Lineage (NCBI taxonomy): Bacteria > Bacillati > Actinomycetota > Actinomycetes > Kitasatosporales > Streptomycetaceae > Streptomyces > Streptomyces nanhaiensis. Next base: position 3,386 of record NZ_JBKJFM010000045.1, on the reverse strand, counting down.
CACCGAGATCACCCGGGCCTGGAAGGCCGAGGGCCGTCCCGGCGGCCGCGAGGAACTGCTGCTGCGCCTGGCGAGGACCGGCGGGGTGTACGTCCCCGGCTTCTACGACGTGGAGTACCTGCCCGACGGCCGCATCGCCCGCGTCGTACCCAACCGCTCCGGCGTTCCGTGGCGGGTGTCCAAGCACACCGTGATGGACCTCGACGAGTGGCCCTACCCCAAGCAGCCCCTGGTGCCGCTGGCCGAGACCGTCCACGAGCGGATGAGCGTGGAGATTTTCCGCGGCTGCACCCGCGGCTGCCGCTTCTGCCAGGCGGGCATGATCACCCGCCCGGTGCGCGAGCGCTCCATCACCGGCATCGGCGAGATGGTGGAGAAGGGCCTGAAGAACACCGGCTTCGAGGAGGTCGGCCTGCTGTCGCTGTCCTCGGCCGACCACAGCGAGATCGGCGACATCGCCAAGGGGCTGGCCGACCGCTACGAGGACGACAAGATCGGCCTGTCGCTGCCCTCCACCCGGGTGGACGCCTTCAACATCGACCTGGCCAACGAGCTGACCCGCAACGGCCGCCGCTCGGGCCTCACCTTCGCCCCCGAGGGCGGCAGCGAGCGCATCCGCAAGGTCATCAACAAGATGGTCTCCGAGGACGACCTGATCCGCACCGTCGCCACCGCCTACGGCAACGGCTGGCGCCAGGTGAAGCTGTACTTCATGTGCGGCCTGCCCACCGAGACCGACGACGACGTCCTCCAGATCGCCGACATGGCCGCCAAGGTCATCTCCAAGGGCCGCGAGGTCTCCGGCTCCAACGACATCCGCTGCACCGTCTCCATCGGCGGCTTCGTGCCCAAGCCCCACACCCCCTTCCAGTGGGCGCCGCAGCTGTCGGCCCAGGAGACCGACGCCCGCCTGGAGAAGCTGCGCGAGAGGATCCGCGCCGACAAGCGCTACGGCCGCTCCATCGGCTTCCGCTACCACGACGGCAAGCCCGGCATCGTCGAGGGACTGCTCTCGCGCGGCGACCGGCGCGTCGGCGACGTCATCCGCGCCGTCTACGAGGCCGGCGGCCGCTTCGACGGCTGGCGCGAGCACTTCTCCTACGACCTGTGGATGGAGTGCGCCGAGCGCGCGCTGGCCCCCCACGGCGTCGACGTCGACTGGTACACCACGCGCGAGCGCACCTACGAGGAGGTCCTGCCCTGGGACCACCTCGACTCCGGTCTCGACAAGGACTGGCTGTGGGAGGACTGGCAGGACGCCCTCGACGAGACCGAGGTCGAGGACTGCCGCTGGACCCCCTGCTTCGACTGCGGCGTGTGCCCGGCGATGGACACCTCCATCCAGATCGGCCCGACGGGCAAGAAGCTGCTGCCGCTGACGGTCGTGAACAAGTAGCCGCCCGCGCGCGGGCGTACGCGCCCCGCCCCCGGCCGGAGTATCCGCTGGCCGGGGGCGGGGCGCGCTGACACACTGGCCGCATGCCCGAGCTGATCCTCCCCGACCCCCGCGCCCACGCCTCCTTCCTGGAGGCGATGAAGGAGTTCGAGGCCGAGGGCCGGGGCGGGCCGGAGGACAACTCGATGGTCGGCCGCGACATCCTCCGGTACGGCGGGCGCTGGCACGACCCGGAGTTCTTCGCCGCGTACGCCGCCGCCGTCCGCGCCGACGCCGACGAGGACAGCCCGCGCCCCGAGGGCCACGTCCCGTGCACCACCCTGTGGTGGGCCGAGGGCGACACCTACCTCGGCCGCATCGCCATCCGCCACCGGCTCAACGGCTTCCTGCTCGACTACGGCGGCCACATCGGCTACGACGTCCGCGCCTCCGCCCGCCGCCGCGGCCACGCCACGGCGATGCTGCGCGCCGCCCTGCCCGTCGCGCACTCCCTGGGCATCGACCCGGTCCTGGTCACCTGCGACGACACCAACACCGCCTCCCGCCGGGTCATCGAGAAGTGCGGGGGTGTCTTCGAGGACCGGCGGGGGAAGAAACTGCGGTACTGGATCGCCACCGGACCGGCCGCGCCGCGGGCGCCGGGCGCCGGGCCGGGAGAGGGCGGAGCCACCGGCGAGTAGGCTGGTGGGTAGGTACGGGCCTACCGGCCCCGCACCGGCGGGGACGGCCCGGCCGCCAGTGTTCGACCGAGGGGCGCTCGTCGCGCCACCCCGCAGCAAGGAGAAGGATCCTGGGCAAGCGACAGCCCGAAGGCCCGCCGCCCGCACCCGCGGTGCAGCGCATCCGCCTGCGTTACACCAAACGCGGCCGCCTCCGGTTCACCAGCCACCGCGACTTCCAGCGCGCTTTCGAGCGGGCACTGCGCCGGGCCGAGGTGCCCATGGCGTACTCCGCGGGCTTCACCCCGCACCCGAAGGTCTCGTACGCGAACGCGGCGCCGACCGGCACGGGCAGCGAGGCCGAGTACCTGGAGATCGCCCTCACCGAGCGGCGCGACCCCGAGGTGCTGCGGCGGCTGCTCGACGAGTCGCTGCCCGGCGGACTCGACGTCGTCGACGCGGTGGAGGCGCACACCAGCGGTTTCGCCGACCGTCTGACGGCCTCCCACTGGGAGCTGCGGCTCGACGGGGTGGAGCCGGAGGAGGCGCGCAAGGCGGTGGAGGTCTTCCTCGCGGCGGACTCGGTCGAGGTCCGCAGGCAGACGAAGAAGGGCATGCGCACCTTCGACACGCGCGCCGCCGTGGCCTCGCTGGAGGTCGTCCCGACCGGGTCCGATAGGCCCGGCGACGGTCCCTGTGCGATACTGCGCCTGGTGGTACGGCACCTGACACCTGCCGTACGACCCGACGACGTCCTGTCCGGCCTCCGAGCTACGGCCGACCTGGCGCCGCCGGTCCCCGCAGCGGTGACCAGGCTGGCGCAGGGGCCGCTCGATGAGGAGACCGGCACGGTGACCGATCCGCTTGCGCCCGACCGCGACGCAACCCCCGCCGCGACGGTGCCGGACGGCACCGCGTAAGGCCGACGCCGCCGCGCCGCCGATGTGCGAGGCACCAGGGAGCCACCCGGGTCCGGCCGTCAGGCAGGCGCATCCACCAGCAGACTTTCGCCGTAGCCGGGCCCGAAGGCACGGAACCGGCGAGCGAGACGACAGCTCCCGTGCGGCGCCCGCGCCCCGGACAGCGGCCCGCGCACATCACGCGGAGCCCAACCGGACCGAGGCACGGCGCCCGGGAGCGTGAACGGGAGAACCGCCCGCATGCGCGAACCCATGGAATCCGCGGAATCCACATCCGCGGAGAACACCGAAACCACGCCCACGGCGCCCGCCGCGACCGGCACAGGGGCGGAAGCGGGGCAGGGCAGCCCCAGCGACACGCTGCCGCCGCGCCGGCGCCGCCGCGCCGCGTCCCGGCCGGCGGGACGCCGA
>NZ_JBKJFM010000454.1:0-202 GCF_046614825.1 Streptomyces nanhaiensis | reverse complement strand
GCGGCCACCGGCCCGCAGACGACCACCCAACCCGCACCCCCGCACCGCACGGGCGGAGAAGCGAACGGAAAGACGCCGTGAGCGACGCACGTGCGGCCACCGGCCCGCAGACGACCACCCAACCCGCACCCCCGCACCGCACGGGCGGAGAAGCGAACGGAAAGACGCCGTGAGCGACGCACGTGCGGCCACCGGCCCGCAG
>NZ_JBKJFM010000453.1:0-207 GCF_046614825.1 Streptomyces nanhaiensis | reverse complement strand
ATCACCGCGTACGGACTCCCGGCACTCGGACCCCACCCCCCGGGGGACCACCCCCGGACCCCCGGCCGGACCCGCCTCACCGCCGCAGCGGCAGCGGCGCACCCATCACCGCGTACGGACTCCCGGCACTCGGACCCCACCCCCCGGGGGACCACCCCCGGACCCCCGGCCGGACCCGCCTCACCGCCGCAGCGGCAGCGGCGCACC
>NZ_JBKJFM010000452.1:0-219 GCF_046614825.1 Streptomyces nanhaiensis | reverse complement strand
GATATGTTGATGCCCCGTCGCTCCTCCGGTTCCGGAGGAGTCGGCGAGGTTCCTTTGAAACACACAGCGAGGACGCTGTGCACCGCGGAAATCATTCCTTTCCGCCGGTGCCGCTCTGCGCGATGTGACCCGGGCATACCGGGACAGCATTCACGGAGAGTTTGATCCTGGCTCAGGACGAACGCTGGCGGCGTGCTTAACACATGCAAGTCGAACGCT
>NZ_JBKJFM010000451.1:0-221 GCF_046614825.1 Streptomyces nanhaiensis | reverse complement strand
TGCGCTGGAAGACCGCCCTGAACGCCTTCGACATCACCTTCGACGGCCGCCTCTCCGCAGCCCGTCAGTAACCCCAACCACCCCAGTTACACCGAACGTTCGGCTCTGGCCCGTAGTCGGTGGTGACATCGGGTAGTTGTCAGGACAGGAGGATGCGGTGCCGGAGGAGGTCGAATCCGGCGCGTCCGTGCATCTGTCTCATGATCCTCTTGGTGCGGGTG
>NZ_JBKJFM010000450.1:0-234 GCF_046614825.1 Streptomyces nanhaiensis | reverse complement strand
GGGAAGCGCCCGGAGGGGCCCCGGAAGGGGTGCCGAAGGAAGCGTCCGTTCCTTGAGAACTCAACAGCGTGCCAAAAGTCAACGCCAGATATGTTGATACCCCGTCGCTCCTCCGGTTCCGGAGGAGACGGCGAGGTTCCTTTGAAACACACAGCGAGGACGCTGTGCACCGCGGAAACCATTCCTTTCCGCCGGTGCCGCTCTGCGCGATGTGACCCGGGCATACCGGGACAG
>NZ_JBKJFM010000449.1:0-242 GCF_046614825.1 Streptomyces nanhaiensis | reverse complement strand
GAGTACGACCTGCCGGTGGGCTCCTCGGAACCGCACGGCCTCGCCTTCGGTCCCGACGGGGTTCTGTACGTGGCTCTGGAGATCGGGGAGATCGCCCGGCTGGAGGTGTAGCCGCGCACGAGGGCGCACGGAGGGCGGCGGGGACGCGTACCGCGCGTCACCGCGCCTCACACGTCGGGGACGCGCAGCTTCTTCCAGCTGGTGGGACCGGGGATGCCGTCGGCGTCCTTGCCGGTGAAGCC
>NZ_JBKJFM010000044.1:0-37544 GCF_046614825.1 Streptomyces nanhaiensis | reverse complement strand
CCGGGGCCAGCGCCCGCACCCGGCCGGGCAGATCCACCGGAATCCAGTCACCCGACAGCAGCACCACCCGCAGCGCAACCGCAGCCGAGGCCCCCGCCGCGTGCTCCACCAGCATCGCCATCAACGCCGGCACCGAGTTCCACACCGTCACCCCGTGCTCGACCACCAACTCCAGCCAGTGCCCCGGATCACGGCCGCTGCCCGGACGCGGCAGCACCAGCGTCCCGCCCGCCCCCAGCACCCCGAACACGTCGTACACCGACAGATCGAAACTCAGCGACGACAACCCCAGCACCACATCCCCCGGCCCCACCGAGAACCGCTCACTCACATCCGCGCACGTGTTCAGCGCCGCCCGGTGCGAGACCGCCACCCCCTTGGGCAACCCCGTCGACCCCGACGTATAGATCACATACGCCAGATCACCAGGAGACTGGGGCCTGGGCGGGGTCGCCGCCGGAACCGGTTCCGTGAGGTCGACGGTCTGCTGGAGCACTCCGTCCGGCCAGGTGACCGGCGGGCCGTCGGCGGCCGTCAGCACGATCCGGGCTCCGCCGTGCTCGACGAGGTAGCGGCGCCTTTCGGCGGGGAGTTCGGGGTCGATGGGCAGATACGCGCCCCCCGCCAGCAGCACCCCCAGCGCCGCCACGATCTGCGCCCGCCCCTTGGGCAGCGCCACCCCCACCAACCGGCCCGGCCCCACCCCCAGCTCCCGCAACCGATGAGCCACCGCACAGGCACGGTCCCGCAACTCCCCGTAGGACAACACACCGTCGGCCGCCACCACCGCCGTCTTGCCCGGCCGCTCCCCGGCCCACTCCAGCACCCCCGAGTACAGCAACCCCTCCGGCACCGGACCGTCCGTCGCGTTCGCCGCCTCCACCAGCGCCGCATGCCCCGCCGGCAACAGCGACCCCGGCCCCGAGACCCACACCTCCTCGTCCTCGGCCAGCTCCCCCAGCACCCGGCAGTACGCCGCGAACATCTCGTCCACCACACCCGCCGGGAACAACTCCTCCACCGCGTCCCAGTTGAACGCGAGCCCCGCGTCCTCCTCCCAGACCTGGTGGTCCAGCAGGACCTGCGGGGTCTGGGAGATGCCGTGGACCCACTCCCCCAGCCACTCCACCGGCAGGTCGGGGCCGCCGTCGCGGGCCTGGCCGCGGGCGCTGGCGAAGACCACGGGGGCCAGGAGGCCGTCGGTGGCGCCGCGCCGCTGTGCCAGGTCGCGCAGCACCCGGACGCCGCTGTACGAGCGGTGCTCCAGGTCGGCCCACAGCTGCCGCTGGATCCGGGCGGCCAGGTCCGCCGTTCCCCGCGCCGCGGACAGGTCGATCTCCAGCAGTGTCACGGAGGTGAAGTCACCGATGACCTGCTCGATGTCGGGGTGCAGCGGCAGCCGGTTGAACGTCGGTATGTTGAGGCTGAAGCGGGGGCTGCGGGACCAGCGGCCGATGACGGTGGCGTAGGCGGCGATCAGCACCGCCGACGGGGTGACGCCCAGCGCCGCGGCGCGCTCGCGGACGCGTTCCCAGGCCGGTGCGTCCAGGCGTGAGGCCAGCCGCCGGAAGCGGGGCGCGCGGATCGACTCCACCGGTGCGGCCAGCGGCAGTTCGGGGCCGGCCGGGAGCGTGTCGACGCGCCGTTCCCAGTACTCACGCGCCGCCTCGTACGAGGGGCCCTCGGCGAGCCGGGCCGCCTCGGTCACGTAGTCGCGGAAGCCGACGCCGGGCACGGGCAGCGGCGCGTCGGGCTCCTCGTACAGCGCCTGCCACTCGCGGAAGAACAGCCGCAGGCTCCACACGTCGAAGATCAGCAGGTCGAGACCGATGTGAACCCGGGTGCGCCCGCCGTCCAAGACGGTGACGCGGATGTCGAACAGGGGCCAGCGGTCGAGGGGCAGGACGTCGTGCGACATCCGCTCGCGCACCGACGCCAGATGGCTCTCCACCTCCTCGGCGCCGGCACCGCGCAGGTCGTACTCGACGACGGGTGTGTGTCCGGTCCGCTCCGGCGGCAGGACGCGCTGGGTGCCGTCGGAACCGATCACCGCGCGGAGCATGCCGTGCCGGGCGACCATGCGGTCCAGCGCGGTGCGCAGCCGGACGGTGTCGAGACCGGTGGCGTCGAACTCTGCGAAGAAGTGGGTGGAGACCCCTCCGAGGGGGAATTCGGTGCCGCGTCCGACCAGGTAGGCGTGCTGGAGGTCGGTGAGCGGGAAGGGCTCGTGGCGGCTTTCCGGGTCGGTGGCCGGTTCCGCGGACCGCTCCACGGGGGTCTCCGCCGCCCCGGTTTCCGGGAGGCGTTCGGCGAGTGTGCCGGCCAGTTCGCGGACCGTGCCGCCGCCGATCTCGGACATCGGGAGCAGTACGCCCAGTTCGCGGTGGAGCGCGCTGCGCAGCTCCATCGTGCGCAGCGAGTCCAGCCCGAGCCGGAGCAGGGTCCGGTCCTCGGCCACGTCGCGCGGCTCGATGCCGAGCGCGGCGCCGAGCAGGCGGCGCAGTTCCCCGGCGACCAGGGTGGTACGGGTGCCGGGCCCGGCGGTGCGGAGCCGTTCGAGCAGGGGCGCCCCGGGCTCCCCGGCCGGAGCGGCCGCGGCGGATCCGGGGTCGGAGCGCCGGCCGCGGGCCGTGGCCAGCGGCCTCAGTTCGCCCGCGTCGAAGGCCGTGCGGCAGGCCGTGCGCCGTACCTTTCCGCTGGCTGTCCTGGGCACCTGCCGGTGCGGGACCAGGACGACGGCGTACACGTCCACCTCGTGGGCGGCGGTGACGGCGCGGCCGAGCTCGGCGGCGAGCTCGGCCGGGTCGCCGATCCCGGCCAGGGCGGCGTCGTCGACGCCCTGCACCACGACCAGTCGCTCCTCGTCGTCGCGCTCTACGGAGAACGCGGCCGCGGGCAGGCCGGCGAGCGGCGGGTGCGCCTGGCGGCAGGTGAGTTCGATGTCCTGGGGGTGGAGGTTGCGGCCGCGGACGATGACGAGTTCCTTCAGGCGGCCGCACACGACGAGTTCGCCGTCGTGCAGGAAGCCCAGGTCGCCGGTGCGCAGATGGTGTCTGCCGCCGTCGGCGAGGACCCCGTGGAAGGTGGCGGCGGTCTCCACGGTGCGCCGCCAGTAGCCGTCCATGACGACGGAACCGGAGATCCACACCTCGCCGACGCGGCCCGGCGGGCACTCCTGACGGGTGTCGGGGTCGACGATGAGCAGTTCGGCGCCCACGCCGGGGGATCCGCAGCCGATCAGTGTGCGGACGCGGCGGGTCTCCCCGTCCGCGGGCTCGACCCTGCCGTGTTCCAGGGCCTCGGCGTCCAGGTCGAGCCGCAGGGGAGGCCTGGGGCCCCGGTGGCCAGTGACGATCAGCATCGTCTCGGTGAGGCCGTACGCGGGGAACAGCGCCTCCCGGCGGAACCCGTACGGCGAGAACGCCCGGCTGAACTCCTCCAGCGTGCGGGCCCGGATGCGCTCGGCGCCGATCAGCGCGGCGGACCAGTGCGACAGGTCGAGCCCCGCGCACTCCTCCTCGGTCGCGGCGGCGGTACAGCGCTCGTAGCCGAACGGCGGGCCGCCGCTGAGGACGGGGGCTCCGGCGTCGCCGACGGCGCGCAGCCAGCGCATCGGCTCGGCGACGAAGTCGGCGGGATCGATCAGGGTGGCGCTGCCGCCGACGTACTGGGCGAGCAGCACGCTGCCGAGGCCGAGGGCGTGGTGGGCGGGCAGCCAGTTGACCACGTGCCCGCCGTCGGGGAGTCCGCTGCGCTCGCGCTGGAGCTCCAGGGTGGCGCGGAGCTGTGCGTGCGGGATGGTCACGCCCTTGGGCCGGGAGGTCGAGCCGGAGGTGTAGAGCAGCAGCGCCGGCTGCGTGGGACCCGGTCGTGCGGGGGCGGGCGGGTCCTCCAGGCCGGTGGCGGGCAGCTCGTCGAGGCAGAGCCAGGCGACCGGGGCCGCGGCGCCGCGTTCCAGCATCGGGCGGCACACGTTCATGACCGCCCGGGTGGTGACCACCGCGGAGACCTCCGCGTCCGTGGCCACGTCGACGAACCACTCCCCGCGTTCCCGGTCGCCGGGCGGGGGCGGCGGGATCGGTACGGCGGCGGCACCGAGGTGCCAGGCGCCCTGGCAGGTCGCGAAGAGGTCGGTGCCGCCGGGCAGCAGCGCCAGCACGCGGTCCCCGGGGGCGACGCGGTCGTGCAGGGCGGCGGCGATCGCCCGGGCGCGCCGGTGCAGTTCGCCGCGGGTGGTGTGTTCGACGATGTCGGGGGCTCCGGGGGCTCCGCCGGGGCGGATCACGCGCAGGGAGGCGTGTCCGGGGTCGGCCTCGGAGAGCGCGCGCAGCACTTCGGCCGGCGTCTGTGTGCCCCGTGCCGACCGGGTCCTCACGATGTCGGCCATCGGTACTCCCCTCACACCGCGGCGGCCCGCGGTCACGGAACAGGTCGGTTCGCGGATCACCGTGCCACCGGTGGGAGCTCCCTCCCAGGCTCAAGCGCTGTGCCAGAAAGGGCCGGTCCTCCCGTGCCCGGCGGAGGGGGGCCGACGGGGTACCCGAGTGGCCACCGCCCGTGGGCGGCTCCGGGCGGGGTGCCCCCACCGGGCGCCGGAACCACCGGTGCGCCGCCCGTGGCCTCCCGGGCGGCTTCGGGTACGGTGCGGCCCAGGGAGGGGTGATCGTTTGTGAGCGTCGGGAAGCAAGCGCTTGGGGAAACTCTGCGTAAGGAGTTGGGCCGTTTCAGTCGCGCCGAACGACGGGTGGCGCGTGTACTGCTCGCGGACTACCCGGCGGCCGGTCTGACCACGGTCGCCGCGCTCGCGGACCGCGCGGGGGTCAGTGCGCCCACGGTCGTGCGGTTCGCGCGCCGTTTCGGTTTCGCGAGCTACACCGACTTCCAGCAGGCGCTGCGCCGGGAGGTCCAGGAGCGTCAGGTGTCTCCGCTGACGCGCTTCCCCGGGCCCGTGCGCGACGCCGGCCGGGGCGGGGACGGGGACCGCGCCGGGGAGCACGGCACCGAGAGCCTCGTCGACTACGCCTGCGAGGTGCTCACCGCCGGCACCCGGGAGACTCTGACATCGTTGCCGCCCGACGAGGTGCGCGCGGCCGTCGGCCTCCTGGCCGACCCGTCGAACCGGCTGACGCTGGGCGGCGGCCGGTTCACCCGGCTGCTCGCGCACTACTTCGCGCTCCATCTGATGCAACTGCGGCGCGGTGCGCGGCTGTTGCCGGTAGGCGATGTCGAACTCGCCTCGTTCCTGGCCGAGGTGGACCGCAGGGACGTGCTCGTCCTCTTCGACTACCGCCGCTACGAGCAGGCCACCTCGGACATCGCCCGGCTCGCCCGGAACTCCGGGGCGAAGATCATCCTGTTCACGGACCGCTGGCTCTCCCCGGTGGCGGGATTCGCCGACGTCGTCCTGTCCGCCGCCGTGGAGGCCCCCTCCTCGTACGACAGCCTTGTGCCGACCCTCGCCGTCATCGAGACGCTCGTCGCGGAGTTGATCCGGACCGGCGGGGGCATAACCCCTTCACACCTCAAGCACGTCGAACGAATCTCCCAGGATCTTCGCCTTCTGTAACAACTCCCGGCGGCCGCCCTTCCGGAGCTTGAGGCGATCCTCCGAGCACAATACGGAACATTTGGCACTTCTAACGATGTTACATCTTCCTATTACATCCTCAGGGTTGTAACGTCCCGGCCATGGCGTCACGAGACGCTGCCGACAGAGCGGGGCACCGGCAACCCCCACGAGCCGGTCCCCCGTCCGGCCCGGCGCAGTCCTCCGCGCCCGGCAACCCCCACGTTTGATCGGCCCAACCCCGAGGAGGGTGATCGGTGAGTGAACAGACGGTCCGCCACCACGACGTCATCGAACTGAGGAAAATCCACCCGGTCCCCCGCCCCCTGCAAGTGGCCGTGCTCCACGAGGACGAGATCATCCGCCGCGGCCTGGAGATGCTGCTGCACGCGATGCCCGGTATCGGTCTGGTCCACGTCTCCGACGTCCCCCTGCTCGCGGGCGGTGCTCTGACACGGTGCCGGCCCGACATCGTGCTGCTGCCCGCCTCCCTGGAGACCTCCACGCTCCAGGAACTGCTGGACACCGCGCACGAGGCCGGCGCCAAGGCGCTGCTGATGCTGACCGCCCCCGACCGCGAGGCCGTCCGGCGTGCCAGCAGGCTGGCAGCCGACGGCTTCCTCCTCGAGACGGGGCTGAACGCCGGCACACTGGGCCACGCGGTGGAAGCGGTGGCACGCGGCGAGATACCGGTGCCGCCCAGTCTGGTCCGCGAACTGCTGTCGGAGGTGAAGACCGGCGGCCGCTGCGAGCGCGGACCTCAGCTCACCCCGCGCGAGGAGGCCGCGCTCGCCCTGCTGGTACAGGGCATGAGCAACAAGCAGATCGCCCGGCGCCTGGGCATCTCCGAGCACGGGGCCAAGCGGCACGTCTCCAACGTGCTGGCCAAGCTCAACTGCCCCAACCGTACGGTGGCCGCGGTCGTCGCCGTGCAGGACGGGCTGATCGCCGCGCCCGCGCACTGACACGGCGCGGCCGACCGGCGAACCGGCGCACCGGCGAACCGGCGCACCGGAACCGAGGGGACCCCGACCGGCCACCCCGGCCGGGGTCCCCTCACTCGCGCTCCGTCCGGCCGTCGTACCGCACGGCGAAGCCTCCTAGCGTGGCCCGGGATTCCCGACGCCGTGCCGGCAAGCAGCGAAAGGCGGACCGCCCCATGTCGAGCACCACTTCCGGTCACCACGGGCAGAGCGAACGCGCGGACACCGTTCCGCGGGAGGTGGACGCGGACAGCTTCCGGGCCCTGATGAGTGGTCACCCCAGCGGTGTGGCCGTGGTGACCACCATCGACGCACGGGGTGTGCCGCGCGGCCTGACCTGTACGTCGGTGTGCAGCGTCGGCCTGGAGCCGCCGAGCCTGCTGGTGTGCCTGGACAACCGCAGCGGCACGCTGCGAGCGCTCTCCGAGAGCGGGGTGTTCGCGGTCAACCTGCTGCACACCCGCGGCCGGGGCGCCGCCCAGACCTTCGCGACCGCCGGCCCCGACCGCTTCTCCGAAGTCGCCTGGGAGCCGACCGAGCGGCACGCGGTGCCCCGGCTCACCGACGACGCCCGTGCGGTGGCGGAGTGCCGGGTGCTCCACACCCTTCCCGCCGGGGACCACACCGTGGTCGTCGGCGCGGTCGAGGACGTGGTATTCAGGCCGCGCGCACGTCCGCTGCTCTACGGTGAGCGCCGCTACGCCGGCTGGCCCCGGCCGCCCGAGGACTCCGGGACCGTGGGCGGCTGAGGCGCGTTCCGTTCACCGGAGCCGCCGGGGAACGGAACGCGCGTGCGGCGCCGGGGGCCGAAGCCCCCGACGCCGCGGCAGGTGGCAGGCCGTCAGCGGCCGGCGTGCAGACGCGCCAGGTACTCGTACTGGCTGGGCAGTTCCTCCACCAGGCGGGCGGCGTGCTCACGCAGCTCGGCGAACTGCCTGCGGGCCTCGCCGCCCTCCAGCAGGCCCAGCGCGGCGTGGGGGCGGGCCGGCGGCCGTCCCAGGCCGAGCAGCATCACGTCGTACGAGTACGACTCGAAGCCGTGGTAGTACGGGTAGACGCTGCTCGCGTCGGGCAGCCGGGCCTCCCACAGCCGCAGCCGCTCCGCCATCCCGTCCGGCAGCCGCCGGTCCTCGGTGGCCTTCCAGTACGGGGTGTCGTTGCGGGTGGAGGCCTTGTAGTGGAGGACCAGGAACTCGCGTACGCCCTCCAGGCAGCGCGCGACGCTCTCGTTGTAGCCGCGGGCCAGGTTCGCGTCCCAGTCGGCGTCGGGGAAGTGCCTCACCAACTGCTCGATGCCGTGCTGGATGAAGAAGATGCCGGTGGACTCCAGCGGCTCGACGAAGCCGCTGGAGAGCCCGATCGCCACGCAGTTGTTCACCCATGAGCGGCGGTTGCGGCCGATGCGCATCCGGATGTGGTTGGCCTCGGCGTCCTTCGCCCTCGGCCCGACGAAGGCCCGCAGCTCCGCCTCCGCCTCCTCCGGCGAGCAGAACTGCGAGGAGTACACGTAGCCGGTGCCGATCCGGCCGAACAGCGGAATCGTCCAGATCCATCCGCAGTCGCGTGCGGATGCGGTGGTGTAGGGCGCCATTCCCTCGCGCTCGACGTCGACCGGCACCCGCAGTGCCACCGCACGGTCGTTGGGGAGCACGTCCTGGAAGGACTCGAAGGGCTCCCCCAGCGTCTTGTTGATGAGCAGGCCGCGGAAGCCGGTGCAGTCGATGAACAGGTCCGCCTCGATCTCGCCGTGCTCGCGGGTGACGATCCCCGAGATCCAGCCGCGCTCGTCCTGGCGTACCTCCACGACGTCGTCGAGGACCCGCCGCACCCCGCGCCGGGTGCCGAAGTCGGCGAGGAAGCCGGCCAGCCGGGCGGCGTCGAAGTGGTAGGCGTACGGGAACTGGGTGTCCTGCTGGAACATCGTCGTACGGCGCGGACGGTCACCGCCGTCGTGCAGCGACCGCTCGAACAGCTCGCCGTCGAACTGCTTCGGCGAGCGCTTGGCCTCGCACAGCGCGGGCAGCACGTAACAGGCCTCGTCGAAGCGCCGCTCGCCGTCGTCCAGCTTCAGCCACCAGTCGGCGAGCGAGAAGCCGTCGGCCACCCGCAGTCGTTCGAAGGGGTGGTAGAAGTGCTCGCCCTGGCCGCGCCAGTTCTCGAAGCGGATGGCCAGCTTGTACGAGCCGTTGCACGCGGGCATCCACTCGTGCTCGGCCAGTCCGAGGTAGTCGAAGAAGTGCCGGACGGTGCTGAACGTGGCCTCTCCCACGCCGACCGTCGGTACGTCGGCCGACTCCACGAGTGTGACGGGCAGTCTGTCGCCGAAGGTGGCTTGCAGGTAGGTGGCCGTCATCCAGCCCGCCGTACCTCCGCCGACGATCACCACGCTGTTGACCATGCGGTCGTTCTCCTCTCGGGGGTTTCCGGTCGCGGGCCGTGCGGGGTTCACCCGGCGGTCCCGCCTGACCCGGTGGCTCCGGCATCCGCGCCGGCGTCCGCGCCGGCTGCAAGGGTGTTGCGCAGTTCCCACAGGTAGGGGAAGAACCGGTGGCGCAGAGTCCGCTCCAGATAGCCGGTGGAGGCTCCTCCGGTGCCCCTGGCACCGCCGATCATCCGCCGTACCAGGGCGACGTGCTCGGTGCGCCAGCGCAGCCACAGCTCGTCGTAGTCCATCAGCAGCTCGCTGAGGACGTACAGCACGGAGGCCGAGCGGGGGCCGGTGTACAGCTCGGCCCAGTCGGTGAGGCCGTCCCGGCGGGCCGCGTCCTGGTGGGCCTGGGCGACGCTTCGGTGGCGCAGACCGCGCGTGACGGCCTCGGGCAGCGTGCCGCCGCACGCGGCGCGCAGATCGTCCAGATAGCCGTCGTCGCGCAGGCCCGACCCCACCTCCAGTTCCCGGAACTGCGCGGACTGCAGGCCGCTGGCGCCGTCCAGACGGCCGCGGAAGGAGTGGAAGCCGCCGGGCGGCAGGTCGCGCAGGGTGCGCAACTGGCCGAGGAGCGCGTACATGACGCCGTTGACCCGGCGCATGGCGGCGCAGCTCTCGGCCAGGCGGTCGGCGTCCATGAGCCGGACCAGCCGCCGCAGGTCGTGGACGAGGAGTTTGAACCACAGTTCCATGGCCTGGTGGACCACGATGAAGTGCAGTTCGTCGGCGTGGGGGCTCAGGGGCCGCTGGATGTCGAGCAGTTCGGGCAACCGCAGGTAGTCGTCGTAGGTCAGCCGGCGGTCGGGAGCGGCTGTGCCGTCGTGCCGCCCGGTGGTGGCCGTCACCATCGTGTGCTTCCTTCCGTTCTGGTCGGCGCGAGCCGCCCGGCGGGCGCCGGTGTCGTCGTACCTCCGGCGGCGGGGCCGCCCCGGGTACGCAGCAGCAGGGCCAGGGGTGGGGCGACCACGGTGCTGATCAGCGCCATGACGGCGAAGACCGTGTAGAGCCCCGGGGTGATCAGGCCGTGCCGGAGGGCGGTGTCGAGCAGCACCAGTTCCATCAGGCCTCGCGCGTTCATCAGCACGCCCACCGAGGCGGCCTCCCGCCAGGTGAAGCCGGACAGGCGCATGGCGAGCGTGCAGGAGCCGAACTTGCCGGCGAACGCGACCAGCAGCACCAGTGCGAGGAGTCCGGCGCCGACGCCCGCCCGGAACACCTCGGGCCGGAGGTTCAGACCCGCGTAGACGAAGAACACCGGCAGCAGCAGATGGGCGACCAGCGGCTCGCACCGGGTGAGCAGTGCGTCGGCGAGCGGGCCGCGCGGCATCGCGACGCCCAGCACGAAGGCCCCGAACACCGCGTGCACGCCGAGTTCCTCGGCTGCGAACGCGCAGCTCATCAGCAGCACGATCGTCCCGGGCAGCACCCAGCCGCGCAGCGAGGTGCCGTCGAAGGCGTACTGCGCCAGACGGCTCAGCAGCAGTCGCCCGGGCCCCAGCACCAGCAGCGTGTAGCCGAGTACGGCGGCGAGCACGGCCAGCGCCGCCGAGGGCGTGCTCCCACGGCCGGCCGGTACGGCGGCCAGCAGCACCCAGGCGGCGGCGTCGGTCACGGCCGCGGCACTGAGCGCGACGGTGCCGGTCGTCCGTCCGGCCAGGCCGAGTTCGTGCACCATGCGGGCGAGCACCGGGAACGCGGTGACCGACATGGCGGCCCCGCACAGCAGTGCCGCCACCGCGGGGTCGGTGCCGTCCGGGAAGAACCGGGTGTCGGCGGCGAGCCTCCAGCCCAGCCAGCCGCCCAGCAGCAGGGGTACGACCAGGCCGGACACGGAGGTGAGGGCCGATCCGGACAGGTTCCCCACCAGGCCCCGGCGGTCCAGGCGCAGCCCCATCAGGAACATGCAGACCACGAGCCCGAGCTGGCCGATCATCTGGAGGACCAGCAGCGACGGGTGGGGCACCCTCTCCTGGCCGATGTCCAGGCTCACCGGGAACAGCCCGCCCTGCACCGAGGGCAGCACCAGACCGAGCAGAGCCGGACCGAGCAGGAATCCGGCGGCCATGTCGGCCACGACCTGCGGGAGCCCCACACGGCGCAGCAGCCGCCCGGCGACCAGGCACACGGCCGTCACCACCGCGAGCTGCAGGAGCATGCGGGCGGTCAGCTCGGAGGCGTCGGGCACTGCGCTCCCCCTTCGGGCGGTCGTCTCGGCGCGGGCTGGGAACCACGCCTGACCTTCCCCGCAACGCCGTGGCCGCGGCAGACCCGGTGGAGGTGTCAGAACGAGCGTGTCCGACGTGCCCGTTCGGGCACGTCGATGTGCATGGGCCCGGTGCCCCGGACGGACATCGACCGGACGGACATCGACCGGACGGACGCCGATCGGCCGGACACCGACCGTCCGGCGGCGCGCCCGTCCGCGCTCACGCGCCCGCGCCGGTGCCACCGGTCCCGTGGAGGGCGCAGGCCGCTCGCCGGGTACCGGGTGCACGCGTCGGGCCCGGCCGCCGGCGCCGGTGGGCGGCGCCCGCCGCCCCGGTCACGGGGCCGGCGGCTCCAGGCCCTTCAGGACGATCTCCACGGCCTCGCGGATGCCGGGCAGGGAGGGCGGCGGCTGCCGGTCGCCCGGGGCGGGCGGGTTCATCGCCAGTCCGAACAGCAGCGCGAGCAGTACGACGGCGCCCTGGGCCGCGTCCACGTCGCCGCGCACCCGGCCCAGTCGCTGCTCGGCCCGGAGGTACTCGGCCAGCCGTCCGGGCGGGCCGGGCAGGGTGCCGGGGGGCGGGGCGGCGCGGGCGAGTTCGGGGTCGGTGAGGACGGCCAGTTCCAGCGGAAGGATGTCGGCGCGCAGACCGGCCAGATGGGTGAGGCAGTCGGTGAGGTTGGCTGCGACGGTGGCGGTGCCGGCGCGGGCGGGCAGGGTCTCGACCCAGTCGATGACCTGCTGGTTCTGCCGGAAGATCGCTTCGGCGAAGAGGGCGGCCTTGTCGGGGAAGTGCCGGTAGAGGGTGCCTTCGGCGACGCCTGCCGCCTGGGCGATGGCCCGGGTGGTGGTCTTGGCGTATCCGAGTTCGCCGACGAGCCGGATGGTGGTGGCGATCAGCTTGGCTCGTGTGGCGTCGCCGCGGGCGGCCATGGCACGTCCCCTTTCTCGAGTCTCTCGAGGTGTGTGGTCGCGGAGGTCAGTCCGTGATGTCGCGGCGCTTGAACACCGTGAAGGCGATGCCCAAGCCTACGAGCGTGTAGAGGGCGCCCATCATGAGGGCGCTGCTGTAGGGGATCCCGGGGGTACCGCCCTGGGCCAGCGCGCTCAGCGTGGCACCGGGTGTCCAGTCGGCGATCGCGTCGAGCGCCGCGGTGATCACGGACTCGACGACGAGGACGTAGCCCACGCCGACGGAGATGGAGATGGCGGCGGAGCGGGTGACCAGGGCCAGGACGAGACCGATGACGCCCCAGACGAGCAGGGTGCAGAACAGGTTGACCCAGGCGCCTGCCAGGACGGGGCCGATGTCCTGCCCCCAGGCGGAGACGTCGACGTCGCCGGCGCCGGCGGCCATGGGCGCGATGACCAGGTTGGCGATCAGCGCGACGGTGGCGGCGGCGGCCGTCCACACGGTCAGCGCCGCGACCTTGCCCAGCAGGAGCCTGACCCGGTCGGGCTGGGCGGAGGCCAGCAGCCGGATCAGGCCGGTGCTGTAGTCACCGGCCGTGGCGATCGCCCAGAAGGAGAGGGTGACCACGCCGTACATGCCGGCGGCCGAGGACAGCCCCGCCACGATGCCGTCCGCGGACTGCCACTGGGCGAGGGTGGGGAAGCTGACACCGGGACCGCTCGCGGGCGGGGCCGAGGTGTCGCCGACCACCTGGGCCAGCACCGTGTTGATCATGGCGGTGAACAGGACGGTCAGTCCGAACCAGCCCAGCAGCACGCCCTTGCGGCGGGTCCGTATGAGTTCGCTGCGCATCGCGTTGATCATCATGCCCTCTTCTCCGCGGCCGCCGCGCGTGCCGCCGTCAGGTCCTGGTCGTTGCCGCCGGTCATCTCGAGGAAGATCTCCTCGAGGCTGCTGCGGACGGCTGTCAGTGATCGCAGGGTGATGCCGCCGCGGGCGGCGGCGCGGTTGATGTCGGGCCCCTGGTGCTCCTCGGCCACGACGCCGAGCCGCCCGTCGCCGGTGTGCTCGACCTGCCAGCCGTCCGCCGACAGCGCCGAGTGCAGGGCGGCCAGGTCGTGGTCGTGTTCGGGCGCGACCTCGATGCGCTGCCGGGTGCGGCCGAGCAGTCCGGTGATGGGGCCGCTGTAGACGAGATGGCCGAAACGGATGACGACCAGGTGGTCGCAGACCGCCTCGATCTCGGACAGGAGGTGGGAGGAGACCAGCACCGTCCGGCCCGAGCGGGCCAGTCCGGCCAGCAGTCCGCGGATCTCCACGATGCCGGACGGGTCGAGCCCGTTGGTCGGCTCGTCCAGGACGAGCAGTTCCGGATCGGGCAGCAGCGCCACGGCGATGCCCAGCCGCTGCTTCATCCCCAGGGAGAAGCGCTTCACCGGCTCCCTGTCCCGGCCGGTCAGCCCCACCGTCCGGAGCACCTCGTCCACCCGCGACGGCGGCAGGCCGCGCAGGCGGGCCAGCGACAGCAGGTTCGCGCGAGCCGACAGGCCGGGCACGAACGCGGGGTTCTCCACCAGCCCTCCGACCCGGCCCAGGTACCGCTCGGGATCCGTGATCGGCTCGCCGAGCACGTGCCCCGTCCCGGACGTGGGGGCGACCAGCCCCAGCAGCATGCGGATCAGGGTCGACTTCCCCGACCCGTTGGGGCCGACCAGGCCGATCACTCCGGCCTCGGGCAGCTCCAGGGTCAGCCCTTCCAGGGCGGTGACCTCGCCGAAACGGCGGGCCAGCCCCGCCGTCGTGATCACACTCATCATTCCTCCAAAGCGTGTGAGCGCTCACTCACATACTGGGTCGGCCGGACGCCGCTGTCAAACGGGCTCCTGTGCTGCGGCAGGACGGACGGAGAGCTCGGCGCCCGGACCTGCGCGGGCAGCCCGGGAGCACCGTGCCGGCGGGTCGGTTCACGTCGCGCACCGCTCAGCGCGACACACCGGTGGGGACTGTCACCGCCGAATGCGCGACAGAGGCCGGGCTCGGGCCGGGTCGGGATCGGAGGCAGGGGCGGAGGCGGGAGCAGGAGGCAGGGGCGGGGGCAGGCCCAGGCGTTCAGACGCGCGGTACGGCCTCCCCCTCCCGCGCCGCCGCGGGCCCCTCGCGCCTCAGGAGTCGCGCGCCACGCCCAGCACCGCGCAAGCGGCCCTGGACACCAGCTCGGGCGCGCCCGCGGTCAGGGTGGAGGGCAGCAGCATGTGGCTGACCGCCAGCCGCACGGCGAGGTCGGCCGCCTCCACGCGCCGCTCCTCCGCCGCGTCCGGCACCACCTCGCCCAGCCATTGCGCCAGCAGGTGCCAGGCGCTCGTGAAGACGGGGTCGGGCCTGCTCGTCAGGAACGGCAGCAGCGCGTCCGTGCCACCGCGCACCGCGGTCAGCACCGCGCCGATGAAGGGGTTGGCTCCGGCCTCGGCCAGGGCGTGGGCGACCGCGGCCTCCAACGCGGCGGCGACGTCGTCCCGGTGCTCGTCCAGCACCGCTGCGAGGCCCAGGAGGAACGCCTCGGTCTCGCGCCGCACCAGCGCCTGCCCTATGCCCGCCCGGTCGCCGAACTCCTTGTAGATCGAGGGCCGCGACACCTCCGCCCGCAGCGCGAGATCGGCCACCCGGACACGGTCCCAGCCGCCCTCGGCGGTCAGCGCGCGGGCCTCGGCCAGCACCCGCTCCCGCATCTGCTTGCGCCATGCCACCCGGGGAGGATCGGCACGGGGCGCGGGCGGAGAGGGCGGACGGCGGTTGCGCACACCGGCAGTGTGCCACCGCGCCCGCGCCCGGTCACGGCCTCCGCGGCCGCCCGAGACCTGACGGGAAGTCAGAACATTTACACGGCGCCCCCCTTTGTCAGCGCTCCCGTGCCGTGGCACTTTCGGTCCACCCCTCATGCGCACCCGCGCCGCTTCGCGGCCGGTGCGCGAAAACGCGTCCCATCGTCAGGGAGCCCCCATGAAGCCAGCGCCGTGTGACACCCGCACCTGGCGGGACCCCAAACGCCGCCTGTGGCCGCTCGCCCTCGCCGTCCCGACCCTGCCGTTCCAGGCAGGCGGTCTCGTCTCCCTCACGGGGATGGACTCGTTCTGGTGGTGGGGGCCGTTCTTCGCCTTCGTCATCGTCCCGCTCGTCGACCGGCTGACCGGGGCGGACGGCGCCAACCCACCGGAGGAGGCCGTACCGCGCCTGGAGGCCGACCACTACTACCGCTGGTGCACCTACCTGTACCTGCCGATCCAGTTCGGCGCCCTGGTGTGGGCGTGCGGCCAGTGGGCGAGCGGCCGCCTGTCGGTCGCCGACGGCCTGGGACTCGCCGCGACCACGGGGGTCGTGGCGGGCGTCGCCATCAACACCGCCCACGAGCTCGGCCACAAACGCGAGCTGCTGGAGCGGCGCCTGAGCCGCATCGCGCTCGCGCAGACGTGGTACGGGCACTTCTACGTCGAGCACAACCACGGCCACCACGTGCGGGTCGCCACACCGGAGGACCCCGCGAGCAGCCGCGTGGGCGAGAGCTTCTGGCGCTTCCTGCCGCGCACCGTCCTGGGCAGCCTGCGTTCGGCGTGGCACCTGGAACGGCGCCGGCTGAGCCGCCGCAAGCGCCCGGTGCTCGGTCCGCACAACGACGTGCTGACGGCGTGGGCGCTCTCGGCCGTGCTGTTCGCCGCGCTCACCGCGGTGTTCGGCTGGCGGGTCCTGCCCTATCTGGCGCTGCAGGCCGTGCTCGGCTTCTGCCTGCTGGAGACGGTCAACTACCTGGAGCACTACGGCCTGCTGCGGCAGCGGCGGCCGGACGGCCGTTACGAGCGGGTGGCCCCCCGCCACAGCTGGAACAGCAACAACACGGTCAGCAACCTGCTCCTCTTCCAGTTGCAGCGGCACTCCGACCACCACGCCAACCCGCTGCGCCGCTACCAGACCCTGCGGCACTTCGACGAGGCGCCCCAACTGCCCTCGGGTTACGCCACCATGATCGTCCTGGCCTGGTTCCCGCCCCTGTGGCGGAAGGTGATGGACCACCGGCTCCTGGCGCACTACGACGGCGACCTGACCCGGGCCAACGTCCACCCGCCCCTGCGCCGCCGCCTCCTCGGCGATGCGGACACCGGCCGGGAGGCCCGGGCGGACGTCCGCCGGGACGTCCGGAAGGCCGGCTGACCACCGCCCCGTCCGGCCGCCGCCCCGTCCGGCTCCCGGACGGGGCGGCTACCGCACCCGGCGCAGCCGCACCAGCGCGCTCGCGCAGTCGCCGCGCGGCAGATCGGGCACCGGAAGGCCGTAGCCGGTCAGCGTCGCCCCGGACCACTGCGCCCCGGTGTCCTCGTCCCGGTACCGGGCCCGCGCGTCCAGGCCGCGCAGTCTCAGCGGGGGGTGGGCGGGCCCGAAGGAGGTGCTCGGGCGCCACACGAGGACCACCGAGCGGTCGGCGCCGGCGTCGGTGTACTGGACGACGGTCAGGGGCCCCTCCCCCGGTGCGAGCAGCCGGTGCCGCCGGCCGTGCTGCACCACCGGGCGGATGTCCTTGTACAGCCCGACCAGGCGGGCGGCCTCGGCGGTCTCCTCGGCGGTCCAGCGCGCCAGATCGCCTCCGATGCCCAGGACGCCGGCCATGGCCGAGTGGAAACGGAAGGCCAGCGGGACCACGCGGCCCGTCAGCGGGTTGGGGCTGTCGGTCACCCAGGCGGACATCACCCCGGCCGGATGGATCTGGCCGAAGCCGTGCTGGATGGTCAGCCGGTCCACCGCGTCGGTGTTGTCGGAGGTCCACACCTGGTCGCTCCGGGCCAGGACGCCCAGGTCGATCCGGCCTCCGCCGCCCGCACACCCCTCGATGCGCAGGTGCGGGAACGCACTGCGCAGCCGGTCGAGCACCCGGTGCACGCCCCGGGCGTGCTCGGTGTACACCCTCCGCGCGTCCCGGCCGCCCCCGTGGACGCCCGCTTCCGTGAAGGACCGGTTGAAGTCCCACTTGAGGAAGTCGACGCCGTTGCCGTCGACCGTGTCGCGCAGCCACTCGTACGCCCAGTCCGCCACCTCGGGCCGGGAGAAGTCCAGGACGAGCTGGTGGCGCAGCTCGGTGGCCGAGCGGTCGGGCAGGTGCAGCACCCACTCGGGGCGCCGCCGGTACAGGTCGCTGTCGGCGCTGACCATCTCCGGTTCCACCCACAGGCCGAACCCCATGCCCAGCCGGTGCACCTCGTCGGCCAGCGGGCGCAGCCCCCGCGGGAAGCGGCTCCGGTGCGGCGTCCAGTCGCCCAGGCCCGCCCGGTCGTCGTCCCGGCCGCCGAACCAGCCGTCGTCGACCACGAACAGCTCCACGCCCAGTGCGGCGGCGCGCCGGGCCAGCGCAAGCTGGTTCTCCTCGCTGACCTGGAAGGACGTAGCCTCCCAGGAGTTGTACAGCACCGGCCGCAGCTCGTCCGGGTGCGGCAGGACGTGCCGGCGCACATAGGTGTGGAAGGCGTGGCCGGCGCCGCCGAAACCGCCCGTGCCGTACACCGCCACGCTGACCGGGGTGGTGTGGCGCACACCGGGCGCCAGGGCGATCTCGACCCCCTCGTGGCCTTCCGAGGCCACGACGCCCACACGTCCGGCGGCGGTGCGCTGGACCGTCAGGCGCCAGCTGCCGCTGGCGGCGAGCGCCACGGTCCAGACCTCCCCGTGCTCCTCGTCGGCGCGTCCGGCGTCGAGCATGGCCCACGGAGCGGCGTGGTGGCCGGTGTGGCCGCGCCTGCTGGTCAGGGTCGTCTCCCCGGCGGCCAGCGCGGTCCGCTCCAGCCGGTTCTCCGCGGACCAGCCGCCGTGGACGCACGACAGCCGCCAGTCCGGCCGCTGGGGCAGCGGCCAGTGGGCGGAGGCGCACCGCAGGAGGAGCAGCGGCTGCGCGCCCGGTCCGGCGGTGTGGGTGATCTCCGTCCAGCGCTCGAGCATGTCGGTGCCGGGTGGTGTCCGGTAGTGCAGTTCCCAGGCCAGCGGACGTGAGCAGTCCCGCAGCGAGACGGCGAGGTGGCCCTCCGCGACGATCCTGCAGCCCTCGACGCGGGGTTCGACCGGGTCGCTGCCGTCGGCGAAGCGGACCTGCAGGGCCGGTACGCCGAACCGGGCGCCGCCCTCGACGGGGTACTCCTCCACCCCGTCGAGGCGTCCGGCGAAACTGTCGTCGTGGTCGGCCCACACCGGCAGCGCCGCCGCGTCGGCCAGGGGCACGGGCGCGCCCCAGTGGACGTGGCGGACGGTGCCCGCCTCGGTGTCGACGCGCAGGACGTAGCAGGAGGCGGGGGTGCGCAGTACGACGGTGCCGCTGGCCTCGTCGATCTCCACTCCCCCGTGGGACGGCCGTGAAGCGCTCCGGGCGGGCATGGGCGGACTCCTCGGTGGTGCTGGGCGGGACGGGGAGGCTGCGGGGTGCGGCGATCCGGCGGATCCGGCCGCGCGGGGTCAGGCCCGGTGCGCGGGCTTCCCCTCGCGTACGACGACCACCCCTCCGGCCGGGATCTCCACACGGGAGCCGTCGCCCGCGGCGTCCAGGAGCGCGGTCCCCTCGACGGCGGCCTCGACGCCGTGGTCGGTGTGGTTGACGAGGAAGAGGTAGGAGCCCTCCGGGCCGGCCCGGCGCACCGCCTCGACTCCCTCGGGGACGACGGCGGCGGGACGCAGACCTGCCTCCTCGCCGAGGTCCCGGATCAGTCCGCGCAGCGTCGCGACGGACGCGCGGGTGGCCATGTACCAGGCCGTTCCCTGGCCGTGGGCGTGCCGGGTGGCGGCGGGCCCGCCCCGGGCCGGGCCGCCGTCGGGGGCGTCGGCGAAGCGGAGCACCGGGGTGCAGCCGCGCGGCTCGACGCGTTCGGCCCACTGCCGGGCCCGCGAGCCGTCGCTCAGGCGCACGGTCTCCTCCGGCCGCAGCGGCAGGTACTCGTCGACGCGCAGCCCGAGCACATCGCGCAGGGCGCCGGGGTAGCCGCCCAGGCGCACCCGGTCGCAGGAGTCCACCACGCCGCTGAAGCAGCCGACCGCGAGGTGCCCGCCCCGGCGCACGTACCGGTCGAGGGCGTCGGCGTGCTCGTCGGCGAGGAGGTAGAGGTTGGGCGCGACGACCGCCTTGTACTGCGCCAGGTCGGTCCCGGGCGGGACCACGTCGCAGGTGATGTTCGAGGTCCACAGTGCCTCGTACCAGTCGCGCACCGCGTCGAGGTAGCGCATCCGGCCGGAGGGGCGGGCCTCCAGTTCCAGCGCCCACCAGTTGTGCCAGTCGAAGAGCAGCGCGACCTCCGCCCGGACCCGTGTCCCGGTCACCTCTCCGAGCGCCGCCAGCTCCGCGCCCAGCGCGCGCACCTCGCCCCAGGTCCGGGTGTCCGTGCCGCCGTGCGGGAGCATCGCGCTGTGCCACTTCTCGGCGCCCGCCCGCGACTGCCGCCACTGGAAGAACATGACGCCGTCCGCGCCGCGCGCCAGGTGCGTCAGGCTGTTGCGGCGCATCTCCCCCGGCCTCTTGGCCACGTTGACGGGCTGCCAGTTGACGGCGGAGGTGGAGTGCTCCATGAGCAGCCAGGGGCGGCCGGCCGCCATGCCGCGGGCGAGGTCCGCGTTCAGGGCCAGGTCGATGTGGCCGTCCGGGTCGGCGGCGGGCAGGTAGTGGTCCAGGGAGACCAGGTCGGACTCGCCGGCGAAGGCGTGGGCGTCGACCTTCTTCTCCAGCGTCCCCAGGTGGTTGGTGGTCAGGGGTGTGCCGGGTGCGATGCGGCGCAGCAGGGCCGCCTCGGCGCGGTGACGGGCCAGGAGGGCGTCGGAGGAGAAGCGGCGGTAGTCCAGGTCCTGCCCCGGGTTGCGGAAGGCCGTCGTGTCGCGGGGCGGGTCGATCTCCTCCCAGTCGCCGTAGCGCTGGCCCCAGAAGTCCGTTCCCCACGCCTCGTTGAGGGCGTCCAGTGTGGTGTGGCGGTCCCTGAGCCACCGGCGGAACGCGGCGGCGCTGGTGTCGCAGTAGCACAGGCCGTTGTGGTTGCCCCACTCGTTGTGGACGTGCCACAGCACGACCGCGGGGTGGTCGGCGTAGCGGGTGGCCAGCGCGGTGACGACGGCGTCGGCGGCCTCGGCGTAGGCGGGGTGGCTGGGACAGAAGGCCTGCCGGCTGCCGTGTGCCAGCCGGGTGCCCGCGGCGGTGACCGGCCGGGCGTCGGGGTGCAGCCGGGTGAACCAGGGCGGCGGCGCGGCGGTGGGCGTGGCCAGGTCCACGGCTATGCCGTTGCCGTGGAGCAGGTCGAGCACCTCGTCCAGCAGGCTCCAGTCGTAGGTTTCCGGGCGCGGCTGGATCCGGGACCAGGAGAACACTCCGACGGTGACGAGGTTGACGCCCGCTTCGCGCATCAGGCGCACGTCCTCCCGCCACACCTCCTCGGGCCACTGCTCGGGGTTGTAGTCGCCGCCGTAGGCGATGCCGCCGAGCCGGCGGTTCAGGGCGGTCAGGGCGTGGGTCACGACTTCACCGCCCCGGCGGTGAGTCCGGCGCGCCAGTAGCGCTGGAGCATGAGGAAGGTCAGGACGATGGGCACGACGGAGACCAGGGCTCCCACGATGGTGAGGGTCTGCAGCTCGGGCAGGCGGCTGGTCTGCGACTGCCAGGTGAACAGGCCGAGGGTGACGGGGTAGAGGGTGTCGTCCTGGAGCATGACCAGCGGCAGCAGGAAGTTGTTCCAGATGACGACGAACTGGAACAGGAAGACGGTCACCAGCGCCGGGGACATCATGCGCAGCGCGATGCCGCAGAAGATGCGCAGCTCCCCCGCGCCGTCCATCCGGGCGGCCTCGACCACCTCGTCGGGGACCGACGCCGCGGCGAAGATGCGCGAGAGGTAGACGCCGAAGGGGCTGACGATGCTGGGCAGGAAGACCGACCAGAACGTGTTGGTCGCGTCCACCTCGGCGAAGAGCAGGAACAGCGGCAGGGCCAGGGCGGTCGCCGGCACCAGGACGCCGCCGAGGATGACGGAGAACAGCGCTTCGCGCCCGGTGAAGGTGTACTTGGCCAGGGCGTATCCGGCGGCCGCGGCCAGGAAGGTGGCGATGGCCGCGCCCACCCCGGCGTAGAGGAGGCTGTTGAGGAGCCACCGGCCGAAGACGCCGTCCTGCTGCTCGAAGAGCGCGGCGAGGTTGTCGCCCAGGTGCCATTCGGCGGGCAGCAGCCCGGGGGTGGAGACCAGGTCGCTCTGGCTCTTGGTGGCGGAGACGAGCAGCCAGTAGACCGGCAGCAGCATGTAGCAGGCGGCCAGCGTCATGAAGGCCACGGCGGCGGCCACGGAGAGCCGCCCGGTGGCGGGGCGGCGCCCGGGGGCGGCGGCGTGGGCGCCTTCGGTGCGGGTGAGGAAGCTCATCCCTGCCTCCTGGAGGTGAAGTGCAGAAAGGCGAACGACAGCAGGAACGTCACGGCGGCCAGCAGGACCGACAGGGCCGCCGCCTCGCTGTAGTTGTCGCCGGAGGCCAGGGAGTACGCCGCCAGGTTGGGCGTGTACGTGCTGGTCACGCTGGTGGAGATGGACCGGAAGACCTGTGGTTCGGTGAACAGCTGGAAGGTGCCGATGATGGAGAAGACGCCGGTGAGGACGAGCGCCGGGCGGATCAGCGGCAGCTTGATCCGCAGCGCGATGGTCCAGTTGCCGGCTCCGTCGACGCGCGCCGCCTCCCCGATGTCGGACGGGACGGCCTGCAGCGCGGCGTAGAGGATCAGCATGTTGTAGCCGGTGTACGTCCAGGTGACGACGTTGCCGATGGAGAACAGGATGGCGTCCGAGCCCAGCAGGTCGACCTGGACGCCGGCCGACCGGAACAGGTCCACCACCGGCGAGAGCCGGGGGTCGTACAGGAAGGCCCACATCAGTGCCGCGACCACACCCGGGATGCCGTACGGAACGAAGTACACCAGGCGGAAGAAGCGCTTGAGCCTGGCCACGGCGGAGTCCAGCAGCAGGGCGAGCGCCAGGGCGAACAGGAGCATCACCGGGATCTGCACCAGGGCGAACAGGCCGACGCGTACGACGCTGTCGGCGAAGAACGGCTCGCGCACGACGTCGGCGTACTGCTCGAATCCGGCGAACACCGGGCGGGTGCTCCCGAAGGTGCCTCCCACCCGCTCGGTCTTGTGCAGGCTCTGCCAGAAGGCGTAGCCGACCGGGACGAGGGTGAACAGGACGAACGGTATGAGGAAGGGGGCGAGGAACGCGTAGGGGGCGAGGGCCCGGCGGGGGCGCCTGCGGCCTGTGCTGGGCGGGGCGGCGGTGGGTGTCACGGGAGGGCCTTCGGCGGGGTGCGGTCCCCGCCGCGGGCGCGGCGGGGACGCGGGGCGAGGGGCGAGGGGTGGTCGGTCAGTCGGCCACGTCGAGGGACTGCTTGCGCAGCGAG
Organism: Streptomyces nanhaiensis; assembly: GCF_046614825.1. Lineage (NCBI taxonomy): Bacteria > Bacillati > Actinomycetota > Actinomycetes > Kitasatosporales > Streptomycetaceae > Streptomyces > Streptomyces nanhaiensis. The sequence continues at coordinate 15,017 of NZ_JBKJFM010000044.1, read as the reverse complement.
TCGACGCTCTGGGACTGGGTCTGCTTCAGGACGTCGCCGAGCGTCCCCTCGCCGCCGACGGCGCCGGCCGTGCCGTCGCTGAGGAAGCGGTAGGTGTCGGTCATGGTCGGCCCCCAGGTGAACTCGGTGTCCACGTCGGCGGAGGCCTGCGCGAAGACGTCGAAGATCTTCTGCTTGCCGTAGAAGTCCACCGGCTGCTTCAGGGCCGGCAGGTCCAGGCCCGCCGTGGCCGCCGGGTAGAGGCCGCCCTCGCGGTTGAGGATCTCCAGCGCCTCGGGATCGGTGTTGAGCCACAGCGCGAACTCGGCCGCCTCCGCCGGGTGTTCGGTGCCCGAGAGCACCGCCGTGGTCGAACCGCCCCAGTTCCCGGCCCGCTGGTCGCCGGCCTTCCACTGCGGCATGGGGGCCACCGCCCACTTGCCCTCGGTGGACTTGGCGTTGTCCCGGATGGTGCTGTAGCCCCAGGCGGCGCTGATCCAGGTGACGACCTCGCCGGAGTTCCAGGCCTTGTAGAGGGCGGGTGAGAAGCCCTGGAGGTCCGTGGCGACGAGCTCGTCGTCGATCAGCTTCTGCCAGTAGTCGGCCACCTGGCGGCTCTCCGGCCGGTCGACGGTGACCTTCCATGCGTCGCCGTCCCGTTCGAACATGGTGGCCTGGTTCTGCCACAGCAGGCCGGTGAACCAGTTCGGGTCGGTCTGCGAGAAGTGGGTGATGTACTTGCCGTCCTGCTTGACCTCGCGGGCGGCGGCGGCGTACTCCTCCCAGGTGGTGGGGGCCTCGATGCCGAGCTTGTCGAAGACGTCCTTGCGGTAGAACATCGCCATGGGGCCGGTGTCCTGCGGGACGGCCCAGATGCCGTCCTCGCCCCCGGCGCCGAAGTCCACCTGGGACCGGGTCCAGTCGACGAACTTCTCCTGGGCCTCGCTCACGCCGGGGCACTGGGCTATGTCGCGCAGGCCTCCCTTGAGGCGGAAGCTGGCCAGGGAGTCGTACTCGATCTGGCCGAGGTCGGGCGCCTTGTCGGCCTTCAGGGCGTTGGACATGTTCTGGTAGGTGCCCGCGTTGCCGGCGGGGGTCGTCTTCAGCTTCACCTGGACGTCGGGGTTCTGCCCGTTCCACAGGTCGACCGCTTCCTGCATCCCCGGCACCCAGGACCAGTACTGCAGCGTGACCTTGCCCGAGGACGGCTTGCAGGACGCGTCGGCCGCGGCGTCGTCCTTGCCGTCGCCGCCGCCGCAGCCGGTGGCCGCCGTGAGGGCCACGACCGCCGCACCGATCATGCAGCGTCTGGCCATGGGTGAGGTGTGAGCGCGCATCGCCATGGGGTTGCTCCTTGGGCTGAGAGTCCGCTCCGACGAAGCGGTGGGCGCAACCTTCACAACAGGAATCCGGAGAAGTCAATGGGTCGGACGCATGAAGTCGACTTCGAGTTCGCTTCGTGACCACCCGGCGCGGCACGGAAGAGCTTCCTTAAATCCCATCTGACCTGCTGTTTCCCCTCGCCGACCGACCCCGCCCCCGTCAGGCTCTCGTCATGCGGAATCGATTACGCTACGGTGTCCACCAGGTCATGACGGTGCCGCCCCGGAGGACCGGAGCCACGGGACGGAAAGCCCTGACGGGAGGAAAGACCGGTCAGGCCGAGGCGCGCGCGACGAACTCCGCCTTCACCCGGACGGTCCGGTGCACGCTCCGTCCGTCGAGCCTCCCCCTGAGCAGCCGGGCGGCGGCCCGGCCGACGTCCTCGGCGGGATAGCGGATCGTCGTGAGCTGCGGATGCACCAGGGAGGCGAAGGAGGCGTCGTCGTGGCCCACCAGCGCCACATCGCCCGGTATGTCGATGCCCAGTTCGCGCGCCTTGCCCATGGCGCCGACCGCGATGACGTCGTTGGCGCAGAACACCGCGTCCGGCCGGTAGCGCCGGCGCATCAGCTCGGCGAACCCCTCGGCTCCCGCCTCACGCGTGTGCTCGCCCCTGATCACCAGTTCCCGCGGCAGGGAGGTGCCGAACTGCCGGGCGAGCCCTCTGAGGAGTTCCAGACGCGGATCGCCCCCGGTCGCGTCCCGCGGCCCCGCGATCATCGCGATGCGGCGCCGCCGCGCCGCGGTGACCCTCTCCAGTGCCTGCCGGGTCGCGGTCCGCGCGTCGGGGGTCACCAGGTCGACGGGACCGAAGGGGACGTCCGCGCTCACGACGGCGGGGATCCCGGCGTCGGTGAGCGTCCGGATGTCCCGGGGCAGCAGCCGGAACGGTGTGATCACGACACCGGCGAAGCGCTGCTGCACCGCCTCGGCCAGCAGCGCGCGCTCCTCCTCGCGGCGGGCGCGGGTGTCGCAGACGACCACGTGGATGCCCAGGCCCCGCAGCTCCTCCTGGAGGATGGCCGCGAGCTGCGCGAAGAACGGGTTGGCGATGTCGGGCACGATCAGCGCCACGAGGCTGGACCGGCCCGTCCGCAGACTGCGGGCCGCCGTGTTCACGGTGAACCCCAGCTCGTCGATGGCGCTCTCCACCGCCGCCCGGGTCGCGGGGGCGACGGGCCTCTTGCCGGACAGGACGTAGGAGACCGTGGCGGAGGAGACTCCCGCCGCACGGGCGACGTCCGCCATGGTGACCCGCTCTCGCACTGCTCACGCTCCCTTCGCGCCGTCACCCTACTTCAAGGGCGACATTCGGGCGGACCGGCTCTCACCTGGCGGTTTCCGCCGCCGTCCGCCGCTGTCCGGCTATGGGCCGCGACAGGCTGCGATGGGCTGCGATGGGCGGTCACCGCACGGCACGGACAGACACGCGCCTCCTCGAACCGGGGGCGGCCCGCATCCGGGCGCTGATCCTCTCGCCGAGAACCTGCCCCTCGGAATGCCGGGCTTGCCGAGCACGTCCGACCCGGGGACGAGTTCCCGCCCGAGCGTCGAGCACCGCGCGCACCCGGTGCGGATGCTCGCACTCGGCAGGTCCGGGTCATCGGCGCCGGCGGCGGGGTACCGGGCCGCCGCGTCCGGCCCTGCGGAGTTCGCGCCTGGTGACGCGCACCCATGTGATGCGTTGCAGCGATTCACCTAAAGGCTTTAGGACTATGCTACTTTCCTATAGGTGAATCGGAAGTAGGTGATGGTTATGGGCAGGGCAGGACTGACCCCGGAGCGGCTGACCCTCGCCGGCGCGGAGCTTGCCGACGAGGCCGGTTTCGACCAGGTGACCCTTTCGGCGCTCGCCCGACGCTTCGACGTGAAGGTCGCGAGCCTGTACTCGCACCTGAAGAACTCCCAGGAGCTCAAGACCCGGATCGCGCTGTTCGCGCTGGAGGAACTCGCCGACCGGGTCGCCGACGCCGTTGCCGGACGTGCGGGCAAGGACGCCCTGACCGCCTTCGCGAACGCCTACCGGGACTACGCCCGGGCCCACCCCGGCCGGTACGACGCAGCCCGGTTCAGGCTCGACCCGCAGACGGCCGCAGCCAGTGCCGGCGTCCGGCACGCGCAGATGACGCGGGCGATTCTGCGCGGCTACGACCTGGCGGAGCCGGAGCAGACACACGCGGTCCGCATGCTGGGCAGCTTCTTCCACGGTTACGTCAGCCTGGAGAGAGCCGGTGGCTTCAGCCACACGGACGTCGCCTCGCAGGAGTCCTGGGCCTGGACCCTGGACTCCCTCGACGCCGTACTGCGGAACCGAGCCGCCCCCTGACCGGCGGCGCGGCGCCTTCCGCAACGGTTCCCGCGCACTGACCCGATCCCCCACCGCTGCACCCACAACCACAGGCCGAGGCGATGAGCACCGAACAGAACCGGGTCACCACCCCCATCACCGCCGACTTCCTGCGCGGTCACCTCGACGTGGAACAGACCGCGCACGGTCTGCTGCCGCACCGGCTGCCGGCCCGGGCGCGGCGGCAGATCCCCGACGACCGACTGGCTGTGGCCGAGGCTCAGCCCTCCGGCGTCCGGCTGGCCTTCCGCACCCGGGCCACCACCATCGAACTGGACGCGCTGCCCACCAAGCGGGCCTACCGGGGGTTCCCTCCTCCGCCGGACGGCGTTTACGACCTGCTGGTCGACGGCCGACTCACCGCCCAGGCCACTGTGGCCGGCGGCAACCTCCTCACGATCACCGACATGCTCACCCAGACCGCGGAGTTCACCGAGGGACCGGCGGGCACCGCCCGCTTCGCCGACCTCCCCGAGGGCGAGAAGGACATCGAGATCCGGCTTCCGCACACGGAGATCACCGAGGTGATCGCCCTGCGCACCGACGCTCCCGTCGAACCGGCCCCGGACAGTGGGCGCCGGGTGTGGCTGCACCACGGCAGTTCCATCAGCCACGGCTCGAACGCCCCCCACCCGAGCGCCATCTGGCCCGCCCTGGCCGCGGCCGCGGGCGGCGTGGAACTGATCAACCTCGGATTCGGCGGCAGCGCACTGGTGGACCCGTTCACCGCACGTGCGATGCGGGACACCCCTGCGGACCTGATCAGCGTCAAGCTCGGCATCAACGTCGTCAACAGCGACGCGATGCGCCTGCGCGCGTTCGCCCCCGCCGTCCACGGCTTCCTCGACACCATCCGCGAGGGCCACCCGACGACGCCCCTGCTGGTGGTGTCGCCGATCCTGTGCCCGGTCCAGGAAGACACCCCGGGGCCTCTCATGCCGGACCTCGACGGCGGGACCCTCCGGTTCAAGGCCACCGGCGATCCGGCGGAAACCGCCGCTGGGCGGCTGACCCTCACCACCGTCCGCGACGTACTCACCGGCATCGTGAAGCAGCGGGCCGCCGAGGACCCGAACCTCCACTACCTCGACGGACGCGACCTCTACGGCGAGAGCGACCACGCCGAGTTCCCGCTGCCGGACGCCATCCACCCCGGCCCCGAAGGCCACCGTCGCATCGGCGAGAACTTCGCGAAGCTCGCGTTCGCGGACAACGGCCCCTTCGCCGCCAGGACATGCTGATCCCGGGCCGGCGAGGAGACCGGGCCGCCGGCTCGCACACGCGCCACGCCCCGCGTCCCCCGTGAGCCGTACGGGGTGCGCTGTCCGCCGCCGGGCCTCCCCGGCGGCGGACAGCGCACCCCGAAGTCGCTCAGCGCTCCGATGCGAAGCGCGCGAACCGGGTCCAGCCCTCGCGGCCGACCTTGAAGGCGGGGCGGGCCGGCTCCCGCAGGCACTCCGGCAGCCGGCTGCGGTAGCGGTCCCGTCCCCCCACCCGCCCGGCGGCAAGACCGTCCGCGCGGTGCTCACCGTCCCGGCCGCCGAGGCGTGATGCGCGTACGGCCCCGGAGGGTGCCGGGGCGGTGGGCGGCGCTCGGGGAGGTCGGTTCGCCGGCCCTCCGAGGGGTGGCCGGTCAGCGTTTGACGCGTCCTCGGACGGCGAGGACGGCGAGGGCGAGGAGGGTGGGCTCGACGAGGCGGGAGGTCATCTCGATGTAGGTGCCCGTGGTGGTCAGGTCCTGTCCGGAGGAGCGGAACACCACCGAGTTGAGCGTGACGTTCAGCGCCTTCTCGAAGCGCTCGCCGGTGAACCTGTCCCCGGTGGGGTTCTGAGGGTCGGCCTTGCCGATGGTGAGGGTGACCCGGCCTCCGCCGGGCGGCACGGTGCCGACCGCCTCCTGCTTCGGGTCCTCCGCCGGGAGCCCGAAGCCCATCAGCAGCACGACGGTGACGAGCATGGCGGCCGCGAGCCAGCCCAGGGCCCGCACGGCGCGCAGCCCGTAGCCGGAGACGGCCCAGTAGGCGGCCAGCAGGGCGCGTTCGGCTCCCGGGGTGCCGGGGTCGTGGCGGCGCATCTCCATCTCGCCGTAGTAGAAGTCGGCCGCCCCGGGTTCGTTCTTGCCGTCCTCGAACGCCTTGCGCAGCGCCCGGTACACCGGCGCCAGCTGCGCCGGCCCGGCGTGTCCGGCGCCGAGCACCGCCGTGTTCCAGCCCCGGACGGCGTCCGGCCGCTTCGCGCGCCAGTGGTGCTCCTCGGCGAGGGTACGGCGCCCGGTGAACCGCACCGGTAGCCTGCGCCGCCGGTGCGTGCCGGGCGGGACGGTGTCGAAGGCGCAGATGCCCTCCAGCCGCAGCTGGTCCAGGTGAACGGTACCGGTGAACAGGCAGCCCGACAGGTCGACGTCGGCCAGGACCAGGTGGGCCGCGTCCACCCCGCGCAGCGTGGCGATCCGCACCGCGGCGTCGGGCGCGTGGGCGAGGGCCCGCTCCTCCACCGTCCGTCCGTCGGCGAGCACGAAGGGGTCGGGCTCCGCGGCGATCGTGAGGGGGTACTCGAAGACCGCGTGGGAGAGGTCCACCGTCGCGTAGCGCAGACGCAGCTCGGCCGTCGACAGCCAGCGGGTCCGCCGGCACTCCAGGCGGCGGGCCACGAACGAGAGGTTCGCCGGACCGTTGAACACCGCCCCGGACAATCTCACCCGTCCGGTGCACACGAACGGCCCGAGGTTGACCCACCGTTCGAAGACCGCCTGTTCGAACCCGACGTCGCCCTGGAAGGTCGCCGACTCGAACCGGGCGTCGCCCTGGAAGGCGACCGACGCGAACGAGGCAACACCCTGGAAAGTCACCGACCCGAACCGGGCGTCGCCCTGGAAGGTCACCGACTCGAACGAGGCAACGCGCTGGAAGGTCACCGATCCGAACCGGGCATCACCTCGGAAGGTCACCGACTCGAACCAGGCGAAGCCCCGGCAGGTCACCGACTCGAACCAGGCGATGTCCTGGAAGGTGACCGACTCGAACCAGGTGTCACCCCGGAAAATCGCCGACTCGAACGAGGCAAAGCCCTGGAAGGTCACCGACTTGAATTCGGTGTTGCCCTGGAAAACCGCCGAATCGAATCGGGCGTGGCCGAGACCGGGGTGCCCGGTGGCGGGGTCGCGGAGGGCGTTGAGGAGGGCGTCGAGAAGGGGCTCGGTGAAGGTGGTGCCGCGATGGTCTGTGTCGGCGCCGGGGGTAAGGCCCGCCAGGTAGGCGTCGCGGTCGGCGTCGGCCAGGTGGGCGAGGCACGCGGTGTGGCCGGAGACCTGGACGCCGCGGCAGCCGACGGGGTCGGTGGCGGGGTCCGCGCCGTGTGCGCAGTGCGGCCAGGACGGCGTCTCGGGCGCGAGAGGTGGATGTGTGCTCATGGCGTGGCGGCTCCCTGGGGTTTCCGGTACCGGAGGGGCGGGGGCGAAGACGTGCGGGACGCTCCCGGGTCGGGGTCCGGCGTCACGGAAGGGGCTGCGCTCCGTGCGGGGCCCTCGTCCGCTTCCCCGCGGTGGCGGCGTACGGCCCGACAGGCGGTCCGGGCATCGGCCGCTCCCGACGGAACCCTCCCGGCCGATCACCCCTCACCGGCCACAGCCTGCCAGGCCAGGCACGGCGGCGCGGGCTCGTTCGGCGAACCGGACGCCGAACCGCCGCCCACCGCGCCGGTGTTCCCCGATGGCCGTGCGGCCCCGCAGCGCATCCGCGCGCACGGCGGTGGTCGTCGGCTCCGGCCGGGCCCGGCCGGAGTGATCTGACTCACAACCTGTCACGGCGGCCTGCCGCGCGGTGTCTTGAGGCCGGACACACGAAAACGGAGGAGGCACCATGACGGGGAACACGAACGTGGTCGTGATCGGCGGCGGGTACGCGGGCGTGATGGCCGCGAACCGGCTGACGCTGCGCGACGACGTGGCGGTGACGCTGGTCAATCCGCGCCCGGACTTCGTCCACCGGGTCCGCCTGCACCAGCTGGTGGGCGGGTCCGACGACGCGGTCGTCGCCTACCGGGACGTCCTGGCCGGGGGCGTACGGCTGGTGGTCGGCTCCGCGGCCCGGATCGACGCGGACGGGCGCGGCGTGACGCTGGCCGACGGCGGCACGCTCGGCTACGACTACCTGGTCTACGCCGTGGGCAGCGGCAGCGCCGAGCCGGGCGTGCCGGGGGCGGCCGAGTTCGCCCACCCGATCGCCACCCTGGAGGAGGCGCGGCGGCTGCGCCCGGTCGTCGCCGCCGCTCCCGCGACGGCCCCGGTGACGGTGGTCGGCGCCGGTCCCACCGGCATCGAGACCGCCGCCGAACTGGCCGAGCAGGGCCGCCGGGTGACCCTGGTCTGCGGCGGCGTGCTCGGCCCGTACCTGCACCCCCGGGCCCGGCGCTCGGTCGAGGGGCGGCTGGCCGGGCTCGGCGCGACGGTCCTCGAAGGCTCCGGCGCGAAGGTGGTGGCGGTGACCCGCGACGCCGTGCGGCTCGCCGACGGCCGCGAGCTGCCGAGCCAGATCACCGTCTGGACCGCCGGCTTCGGCGTGCCGGACCTGGCCGCGCGCAGCGGACTGAGCACCGATGCCGCGGGCCGACTGCTCACGGACGAGACGCTGACGAGCGTGGACGACGCGCGCATCGTCGCGGCCGGGGACTCGGCGGCGCCGTCCGGCCTGCCGCTTCGGATGAGCTGCCTGAACGCGATGCCGCTGGGCGCGCGGGCCGCCGACACCGTGCTCAGCCGGCTCGCGGGCGAGCGGCCGGAGAACCTCCGGCAGCTGGTCTACGCCCAGTGCCTCAGCCTGGGCAGGAGTGCGGGGGTCTACCAGCTCGCCAACCGGTCCGACGTCGCGGTGCCGCTGTACGTCGAGGGCGGGCTGGGCGCCAGGCTCAAGGAGCTGGCCTGCCAGGCCATCCCCGGGCATCTGACCAAGGAGGCGCGCAGGCCCGGTTCGTTCAACCTGCATCGCATACCGGGAGGCGCCGCCAAGCGCCGGCGGCTGCTGCGCGCACACCGTTCCGGGGCGCCGGCGGCCGCCGGCCGGGCGGCCTGACCGGTGGGTGCTGCGAGGATCACGCCGTGGACGCGCACGGACGCGGCCGGCCGCCGGGGCCGGCCGCGAAGGACGGGGACGGCCGGGACGACCGGGACTACCGGGACGACCGGGAGAGGGGACGAAGGATGAGCGACGACGCAGCCGACCCGGCGACCGAGGCGTTCCTCGCCCACCGCGCCCTGCTCTTCACCGTCGCCTACGAGATGCTCGGATCGGCGGCCGACGCCGAGGACGTCCTCCAGGAGAGCTGGCTGCGCTGGGCCGCGGTCGATCCGGGGCAGGTGCGCGACCAGCGCGCCTACCTGGTGCGGATCACCACCCGCCAGGCGCTCAACCGGCTGCGCGCCGTCAAGCGCCGCCGGGAGGCGTACGTCGGCTCCTGGCTGCCCGAGCCGCTGCTCACCGTGCCGGACGTGGCCGAGGACGCCGAGCTCGCCGAGAGCGTGTCGATGGCGCTGATGCTCGTCCTGGAGACGCTGTCACCGGCCGAGCGCGCCGTGTTCGTGCTGCGCGAGGTCTTCGACGTGGGATACGGCGAGATCGCGGCCGCCGTCGGCAAGAGCCCCGCGGCAGTCCGCCAGATCGCCCACCGCGCGCGCCGGCACGTCGATGCGCGCCGCCCCAGCCGGCCGGCCTCCTCGAAGGAGGGCCGGGCGGTCCTGGAGTCGTTCCGGCGCGCGGTCGAGACCGGGGATCCGCAGGCCCTCCTGGAGGTGCTCGCCCCCGACGTCGTCCTGATGAGCGACGGCGGCGGCGTCAGGCACGCCGCGCTGCGGCCGGTCACCGGCGCGGAGCGGGTGGCCCGTATGTTCGCCGGCGGCATCGGCAGGCTCGAAGGCACCCTCACCACCGAGCCGGCCGTGGTCAACGGCGGCGCGGCGCTCCTGGTCCGCCTGGACGGCGAGATCGACGGCGTCCTGGCGGTACGTGTCGAGGACGCCCGTATCACCGGCCTCTACTACGTCCGCAATCCGCAGAAGCTGTCCCACATCGCCTCGGAGACACCGCTCACCCTGCGCTGAACGCCGGTGGTCCGCCGGACGCCCCGCCCTGCGGGCGAGGCGTCCGGCCGCCGCACCGTGCAGGAGCGCGGCGAGCCGCAGGACTCGTTCCCCGGTCCCTGCGCAGGAGGGCGTATTCGCCGGTGTGGTCGCCGTGCCGGCCCGCATCGGTCCGGGCGGGCGGCGGCTACCTGCCCCTGACGCCCAGCCGGCGGACCTCCGCCAGCCACCGTGCGCGCTGCCGCGGGGTCGAGGCGCCGATGCCCGGCAGCACGGTGCGCCGTACCGGGCGGAAACCGCAGTGCCTGAGGAAGGCGCGGCGCATGTTCCTCCAGAACAGGTCCTCCCGTGCGAGGACGGCCAGGAGCTGCGGCGAGTTCTGGGTGTAGACCACCCGGGCGGACCGCCCCTTCAGGAGCTTGCGGATGTACGGGAAGCCCTCCAGGTACTCCACGCCGACGCCCGGCAGGAAGACGCGGTCGATGAACCCCTTGAGCAGTGCCGGGACGGACCACCACCAGCACGGCGTGACGATGACGAGGTGCCCGCACCAGCGCACGGCGTCCCGGGCCCTGACGAGGTCCGGCTCCAGGGGCTGGGGGTGGGTGAAGCCGCCGTGCAGGATCGGGTCGAACCGCATCTCCCGCAGGCGCATGAGGCGGACCTCGTGGCCGCCCGCCCTGGCGCCTTCCGCGTAGGACGTCGCCAGGGCCTCCGAGTAGCTCCCCGGGTCCGGGTGACCGTCGATCACGAGAATGCGCATGGCGTGCTCCCAGCAGGCGGGCCGTTTACGACCGTGTACCACGTGGCGCGCGCTCCGCCCGCCGGCAGGCGGCCCGGCCCCCCGAACGGCCGCGCCCAACGCCCGGTCCGCACGGCGGCGGCGCCCCGGCGGGCGTGCGGCGGGGGACCCGGTGGGCCGGGGGCCTCGCGCGGCCGGGCGCCGTCATCTCCCGGACCGGGTGCGGTGGGCGTCCACGCGGACCGCGGTGACCTTGTACTCGGGGCAGGAGGTGGCGGTGTCGGTGTGGCCGGAGGTGAGGCGGTTGACACCGCTGCCGGGGAAGTGGAACGCGCAGAAGACCTGACCGGGGCTCACGTCGTCGCTGATGCGGGCGGTCAGACGGGCACGGCCGTGGCGGCTCTCGACGAGGACCGGCTGCCCGTCGCGCAGTCCGTGGCGGGCGGCGTCGTCGGGGTGCAGGTCGAGCAGGTCGGCGGGGGCGAGGAGCAGGTTGCCGCCCCGCCGGGTCATGCTGCCGGAGTTGTAGTGGTCCAGCCGCCGCCCGGTGACCATGATCAGCGGGTAGTCGTCGTCGGCCTGTTCACCGGGCGGCAGGTAGGGGGCGGCGGACAGGTGGGCACGTCCGTCGGGGGTGGCGAACCGCCGGGTGTACAGCCTGGCCCGGCCGGGCCGTCGGGGGTCGGGGCAGGGCCAGGGCACGGCGCCCTCTTCGTCGAGCCGGGCGTGGGTGATCCCGGCGAACAGGCCGGTGACGCGCCCGCACTCCTCCAGGGCGGCGGCCGGGGTGGGGCAGCCCAGGTCCGCGCCCAGCGCGGCGGCGACGGCGTGGACGATCCAGAAGTCGGTACGGGCGCCGCCCGGCGGCGCGAGGGCGGGGCGGACCCGCTGCACGCGGCGGTCGAAGTTGGTGAAGGTGCCGTCCTTCTCCGGCCAGGAGGCGGCGGGCAGGACGACGTCGGCCCGGCGGGCGGTGCCGGACAGGAACAGTTCGCTGCACACGGTGAACGGGCAGGTCTCCAGGGCCCGGGCGACCCGGCCGGCGTCGGGGTCGGTGGCCGTCACGTCCTCCCCGACCACCCACAGGGCCCGCAGCTCCCCGGCGCGGGCCGCCGCGAACATCTGCGGGATGCGCAGGCCGGGCCGGCCGGGGACGGGGGTGCCCCACACGGCCTCGGCACGGGATCGGGCCCCGGGGTCGGTGACCTTGCCGTAGCCGGGCAGGGTCTCGGGCAGCGCTCCCATGTCGGAGGCCCCCTGAACGTTGTTCTGGCCGCGCAGCGGGTTGATCCCGAAGCCCCGGCCGGTGCCGACGGCTCCCCGCAGGATCGCCAGGTTGGCGAGGGTCCGTACGCCGTCGGTGCCGTGCAGGTGCTCGGTGACGCCCAGACCGTAGACGACGGCGGGGCGTTCGGCCCGCCCGTAGAGGCGGGCGGCGGCGGTGATGTGCGGTGCGGGCACACCGGTGAGGGCGGCGGCCCGTTCGGGCGGGTACGCGGCCAGGGTCTCGCGCAGTTCGTCCAGTCCGGCCGCCCGCTCGCGCAGGAACTCCTCGTCGGTCATCCCCTCGGCGAGCAGGACGTGGGCGATCCCGTGGAAGAGGGCGACGTTGGTGCCGGGCCGGGGCCGCAGGTGGACGTCGGCGTGGCGGGCCAGGCCCACGGCGCGGGGGTCGGCGACGACCAGGCCGGCCCCGCGCAGGGCCCGCTGCAGCAGCCGGGCGCCGACCACGGGGTGGGCCTCGACCGGGTTGGCTCCGACGACCAGCAGGCAGTCCGCCTGCTCGATGCCCTCGAGGGTGTCGGTGCCGCCGGGCAGCCCGAAGGACGCGGTGAGCCCGGCGGCGGACGGCGCGTGGCACAGCCGTGAGCAGTTGTCGATGTTGTTGGTGCCGATCACGGTCCGCATGAACTTCTGCAGCAGGTAGTTCTCCTCGTTGGTGGCGCGGGCCGAGGAGATGGCCGCCACGGCGTCGGGGCCGCCCGCGTCGACGGCCCGGCGCAGCCCGTCGGCGACCGCCGCCAGCGCCTCGTCCCAGTCCGCGGGCTCCAGCCGGCCGTCGCGGCGGACCAGGGGCCTGGTCAGGCGTTCGGGGGAGGTCAGGAAGCCGTGGGCGAAGCGCCCCTTGGCGCAGGCGTGGCCTCGGTTGACCGGACCGTCCCGGGCGGGCAGTGCCGCGGCGATCCGCCCGTCCCGGACGACGAGGTCCAGGGTGCAGCCCACGCCGCAGTAGCCGCAGGTCGTGCGGACTCCCGCCGCCCGGGGATCGGCGGAGGTGAGCCCGGGCACCGGTCCCGGCTGGGAGACGGCCCCCGTGGGGCAGGTGTCGACGCAGCCGCCGCAGGCGACGCAGTCGGACTCGAGCCAGGGGCCGCCGGTGCCGGGGGCGACGGTGGTGTCGGCCCCGCGGCCGGTCAGGGTGAGGGCGAAGGCGCCCTGGACGTCGGAGCACATGCGCACGCAGCGGCCGCAGGCGATGCACAGGTCCCGGTCCAGGTGGACGTACGGGTGGCTGTCGTCCCCGCCCCTGCCGCCGGGGCCGCGCGCCGCCTCGGGGCCGATTCCCAGCCCGGCGCAGACCCGGGCCAGTTCGCTGGGGCGGTCCAGGGCGCGGGGCGGCAGGGCGGAGACGATCAACTCCACCGCGTCGCGGCGCAGTTCCCGCAGTTCCTCGCCGTCCGTGGTGACCTCGGCCCCTTCGGCGGCTGGGGTGACACAGGCCGCCGCGGTGCCACCGCCGGCCGAGACCAGGCAGGTGCGGCAGGACCCGGCGGGGTCGAACCGGTCGTCGTGGCAGAGCGCGGGCAGCTCGGCGCCCGCGGCGCGGACCGCGTCCAGGAGCGTGGCCCCCTCGGGCACGTCGACGGGGGCGCCGTCGACGGTGACCCTCACCGCTCCCACCCCGCGAGCCGGTCGCCGTAGGCGCGGGCGAGGCTGCGCACCGCCTCGGGAATCCGCTTGCCGAAGGCGCACAGGCTGGCCTCGGACAGCAGGCGCAGCAGGCGTGCGTACTCCTCGCCGGGCGCCCCGCCGGGCACCTCGCCGGACGCATGGCCGGACGCATGGCCCGGCTCCGCACCGGCATCGTCCACCAGTTCCAGTCCGCGGCGGGAGCCCACCCGGCACGGCGAACAGGCCCCGCAGCTCTCGGCGTCGGCGAACTCCCACACGTGCCGCAGCACCTGGAGCGGATCGGGCCGCCGGTCGAAGGCGACCAGCCCGGCGTGGCCGAGGGCCGCGCCCCGTTCGGCCAGGTCCCGTCCGGTGAGCGGCACGTCCAGCCCGCGGGGCGCCAGGAAACCGCCGAGCGGTCCGCCGACCTGGAGCACGGACAGCTCCGCACCGTCGCGCAGACCGCCGCCGAACTCGTCGACGATCCGCGCGACCGGCGTGCCGAGTTCGACCTCGTAGCAGCCGGGGCGGGCGAACCGCTCGGACAGGCACACCAGTTTGGTGCCCGTCTCGCCCGGCACGCCGCGCCGGGCGTAGGCGTCGCCGCCGCGACGGACGATCCACGGGACGGCAGCCAGCGTCTCGACGTTGTTCACCACCGTCGGCGCGTCCCACAGGCCGTGCCGGGCCGGGTAGGGCGGACGGGGCCTGGCCGTCCCCCGGCCCCCTTCCAGCCCCGCGATCAGGGCCGTCTCCTCGCCCGCGACGTAGGAGCCGTGCCCCGGGACGATCTCGATGTCCACGTCCGTCGCGCTGCCGTGGACGGACGGGCCCAGGTGCCCCTGGGAGTACGCCCGCGCGACGGCCTCCCGCAGCGCGTCCCGCGCCCGCGGGTACTCGGAGCGCACCAGCACCACGCCGCGCCGGGCCCGGCACGCGAAGCAGGCCAGGGCAAGGCCCTCCAGAACGCGGTCGGGATCGCCCTCCATCAGAAGCCGGTCGGCGTAGGAGCCAGGGTCCACCTCATCGCCGTTGGCGACGACGACGGCGCCGGACGCGCCACCGGCCGCCGCCCACTTGGCGGCCACCGGGAATCCGGCGCCGCCGCGCCCCCGCAGCCCGGAGGCGGCCACATGCGCACGGACGTCCTCCGGGGAGCGGGAGCGCACCACGCCGGGCCACACCCGCCAGGGGCGCTCACCGGCCAGGACGCCTCCGAGCAGGACGGGATCACCGGTGGTGTCGCGGGCGGGGATCCGCGGGGCCCGCGGCTCCTCGTCCCCGGTGAGCTGGGCGACCAGGGACGGGCCGGTGCAGGGGGTGTCGCCGTCGAGAGCGGCCGGGGCCGCGTAGCAGTAGCCCAGGCAGCGCACGGGCTGCACGGTCGTCCCGCCGGAGCCGGCGCCCAGGGCGCGCGTGACGTCGGTGACGTGCCGCCCGAGGTCGGCGGCGAAGCAGGCCGCCGCGGAGCACACCCGGACGTGGCGGCTCCCGTGCGGGGTGGCGAGGTCCGCGTAGTAGCTCGCGGGACCGAGCCCGGCGGCGGCCGGCAGGCCCCACCGCGCCCCGGCCGCCCGGGCCGGCTCCGTGCCGGCCAGCTGGCC